>DASWTQ010000744.1:0-5905 GCA_036402055.1 Herpetosiphonaceae bacterium | reverse complement strand
CAGCGCGTCGACATCGGCCAGCAGCGCGTCCAGGTTGGGGTACTTGTCGACGAGCGTGCGGGCCGTTTTCTCACCAATACCTTTGATCCCAGGCAGGCCATCGGATGGATCGCCACGGAGGGTCGCAAAATCGACATACCGCTCAGGTGACACGCCATACTTCTCGCGAACAGCCGCCGAGTCGAAGGTGCCTAGCTCGCCCACACCGCGAACCGGCATCAGCACACGGATCGTCGCAGCACGCTTGTCGTCGCGCACGAGCTGAAACAGATCGCGATCGCCGGTCACAATGTCGATACGATCATTCGCGCCGGCCTGCGCACACAGCGCACCGATCGCATCATCCGCCTCCCAGCCGGGCGCCTCCGCCTGTGCCGCGCCGAACGCCGTCAGCACATCACGCAGCAGCGTAAACTGCGGCGGGAGCGCAGTCGGATCTTCTGGACGATCGGCCTTATAGCCAGCATACACGGCTACCCGAGGCGCAGGACGCCAATCGTGGTCATAGACGTGCACCAGCTGATCGGGGCGGTACTTGGTCTGGAGGCGCGCGGTCATATCGAGGTAGCCGTGCACCGCGTTGATCGGATGTCCATCTTCGTCGACCATCGTCGTCGGCAGTGCAAAGAACGCGCGATACATCAGGCTCGATGTGTCAAGCAGCAGGCGATACATGATTCGTCTCCCGGCGGCATATGTGGCTAATCAGCAAGATCCGAAGCTACTGCACGTCTGGCGATCGACTGAGCGAGCGAGGAGTAGCCGCAGCAGCATAGCATACGGCATACAGCTTTAGCAAAAAAACACGCCCTGTTTCAGGTATCGAGCAACCTGTACAGAGCGTGTCGATGCATGTCGATGCGTATCGATGCATGTCGATCGAGACTAGTGGGCGAAACCTGCGGCGGCTGCCGTCTCCTCACCCTCGCCATCGGGCGGGCTGGAGCGCCGCAGAAACAGCGCGAGGATCAAGCCCAGCAGCGCGATACCACCCGCCACCGCGAACGCTGTGTGCAGGCCGCTGGTCAGCGCCGCCTGCTGCACAGCGGGATCGGCCGGGCTTTCGACGTTGTGCAGATACGCCTCGGTGCCGGTTGTCATGATCGTGACGAGCAGCGCAGTGCCGACAGCTCCGGCAACCTGCTGAAGCGTGCTGAAGATCGCGCTGCCGTGGGCATGGAGCGAGCGTGGCAGCTGGTTCAGACCCGTGGCGAAGATCGGCGTAAACAGCAGCGCCAGGCCCGAGTTAAAGGTGATGTGCATCAGCAGCAGCAGCCAGACCGGCGTTGCCGCCGTCAGCGTCGTGAAGCCCCACAGCGCCAGCACCAGCAGCGACGCGCCGATGATCGCCAGCGCCAGCGGCCCAGAGCGATCAAAGATCCGGCCCACGAACGGCGCGGCCACGCCCATCAGCACGCCGCCCGGCAGGAGAAAGAGACCGGTCTGGAGCGGCGTGAAACCACGAATATTCTGGAGAAAGATCGGCAGCAGGATCGCCGAGGCGAAGAGCGCCATCATGACCACCATGATCAGCGCCACGCTCAGCGAGAACATGCGGTAGCGAAAGGCCCGCAGATCCAGCAGCGGCGACGGCAACCTGAGCTGTCGCCAGCCAAAGGCCAGCAGGCTGACCACACCGACGACCACCGGCACCAGCACCGTGGGGCTCGACCAGCCGCCGCCACCCTCGCCCGCGCTGCTGAAGCCGTACACCAGGCCGCCAAAGCCCAGCGCGGCCAGAATCACCGAGGGCAGATCCAGCGACGCGCTGCGTGTCTCGCCGACGTTGACCAGGAAGCGCGCGCCGTAGAGCAGCACGCCGATCGCGATCGGCAGCACCGCGCAGAACAGGAAGCGCCACGACAGCGCCTGCACAATCAGCCCCGAGACGGTTGGGCCAACCGCCGGCGCGACCGAGATCACAATGCTGACCGTGCCCATCACGGCGCCGCGCCGCTCCATCGGGATCAGTGCCAGGATCGTCGTCGTCAGCAGCGGCAGCATAATCGCGGTGCCGGATGCCTGAAAGACTCGGCCGAGCAGCAGCACAGCAAAGTTGGGCGCCAGGCCGGCCACCAGTGTGCCCAGCGCAAACGCGCCCATCGCCGCGAGATACAGCGTGCGCGTGGTGAAGCGCTGCATCAAAAAGCCGGTTGTCGGAATCAGCACCGCCATCACCAGCATATAGGCCGTCGCCAGCCATTGGACTGTGCTCGCGCTGATCTGTAGCTCGGCCATCAGCTTGGGCAGCGCGACGTTCATGATCGTCTCGTTGAGGATCACCACGAATGCCGCGACCAGCATAGTCATGATAATGCTCATATCGCGGCGGGACGTGGGCTGAGCAATCGGCCGCGCGGGCATCGTCGTATCGGATAGCATAACGTTCCTTGCGCGTAGGCGCACTTATTCTCCAGCGTGTTGAAAGTTCATCTTCTTGCTCAGCGGAGTCTCCGGCAGCCACAGCGCGATCACCAGCAGCGCCAGGGCCGACAGCGGGATCGCGAAGAGATAGATGCGGGTCACGCTGGTAGCAAACGAGGTCTTGACCGCAGATGTCACCTGCTGCCCGACGCGTGTTGCATCAGCACGTACCTGCTGCTCGGCGGCAGCGATCGCAGTGTTCGCCTGCGCCTGCGCGGCGGGATCGCTGCTGCTCACGGCGACCTTGACCTCGGGTAATGTCTGGTCGCTGCTCAGCAACTGGGCTCGCGCCTCGGCGTTACCGCTCAGCGCCGCCTCGGTCAGACTGCGCTGCTGCTCGATCGGCGCGATCGCGGCCTGTGCCAGCTTGGCCTCAAGATCCACCGACGAGCCGCCGGCTCCTTCCGAGACTGACACGCTGCTCTGGAACTGAGACGGATCGAGCGCTGCCTGCATGGTCGGCGGTACCTGGGGCGCGATCTGGGCAAAGTTCTGCTGAAGCTGTCCGGCCAGCGTGGTCGTCAGGATCACGCCAAAAATCGCGCCGCCCAGCACCTGGCCGAACTGTTGAAAGAACTGCCGGTTCGCCATCACCGCGCCGATCTCATGCGGCCGCGCGGCATTTTGCATCGCCAGGTTCAGCAGCGGCATGGCCGGCCCGAGTCCGACGCCCATCACAAAGACGCGCCAGGCGACATCCCAGACGCTGCTGTTGGGCGAGAGCTGCGACATCAGCACGAAGCCGACGATCATCAGCGCAAAGCCGCCGACGATGAACGGCTTGTAGCGGCCGGAGCGCTGCACCAGCAGCGAGCTGACGTTGCTGGCCAGAACAAAGCCGGCCATCAGCGGGATCTGAGCAATGCCCGCCTCGGTTGCGGTCAGACCCAGCACGTTTACCAGGAACAGCGACAGGAACAGCACCGCGCCAAAGAAGGCCGCACCGCTCAGCAGCGCCGCGACGACGCCCACAGCGAACGTGCGGTTGCGGAACAGCGCCAGCGAGATCACCGGCGATTCCGCGCGCAGCTCGACGATCAGGAACAGCACCGTGCAGATCGCCGCGACCACAAAGTAGCCGATGATCAGCGGAGAAGACCAGGGATGAACGCTCTTATCCAGCGTCAGGCCCAGCAGCAGCGGCACAACCGCGCCGATCAGCAGCAGCGTGCCCAGCCAGTCGATGCGAGCCTGAATGCCGCTAGCCATGCTTGGCATCTTGGTCCACACGAACCACAGCGCGATCGCGCCGATGGGCAGATTAACGTAGAAAACCCAGTGCCACGAGATCTGGTCGGTCAGCAGGCCGCCGAGGAACGGGCCGATCACGCTCGACAGACCGAAGACGGCCGGAAATAAGCCCATGTAGCGCGGTCGATCGGCCGGCACGAACAGGTCGGCTGGCGTTGCAAAGGCCGTCGAGGTGATCGCGGCGGCGCCCACGCCCTGCACCACGCGAAAGATGATCAGCTGGATCATGTTTTGGGCTACGCCGCACAGGCCCGAGCCGAGCAGAAACACGACGATGCCCCACAGCAGCACGAGCTTGCGGCCATACAGATCCGACAGCTTGCCGTAGATCGGCACCATCGCCGTGCTGGCCAGCAGGTAGCCGGTCGAGACCCAGCTCACCAGACTCAGGCCATTGAAGTCACTCACGATCGCCGGTAGCGCCGTCGCGACGATTGTCTGGTCAAGCGCGGCTAGAAACAGGCTCAGCAGCACCGCGCCCAGAATCACGAGCTTGGTTGAGTGCGGCAGAGTCGCGGTGTAATCTATGCGCTGATTCGGCTCCTGCCGGCTTGTCGGTATATTCGTGACGGCCATACGTTCTCCTCTTCAACCGCGAGTCGCCGGACTGAGTGATGCCAGCGGCACAGTAAACGTCGTTGAACACAAAAAAACCTACCCTCGTCCTCGTCGCTCCTCCGATTCGTGCGGCCGATCCGCGTGAATCCTCGTCACTGAGGTGCTGGGGTAGGCATGAAATATTCCACCAGTTGCGGCATTACTCCGCGCCGGTGCCCACCATGTCACTTGCTCGCTGCGGCTCCGGCGGCAGCTCGTCGGTGATCGCGCGAAACAGCTCGATCGTCTCCGTGAGAAGATCCGGCGGCAGCAGACGCAGCTGCTGTGCGACATGATCCGCGCGCACTGTCCGCAGCCCGCAGAGCAGCGACTGGCCCTTGGGCGTGAGCTGTACCAGCTTGTGTCGCCGATCGTTGGCGTTTTCCACGCGGGTAACACAGCCCTGGCAGACCAGCTTGTCTACAAGCAGACTGGCATTCGCCAGTGAATAGTCCAGGCTTGTAGCGATCTCACCGATCGAAACCGGGCTCTGACGCTCAACCAGCGCCAGCACGGCCAGCAGCGGCAGCGTCAGATCGGCGCGCTTGACGTAGCGCAGCAGCAGATCCGTGTCGTCGTGCATTACCTGGGCCATAAAGACGCTCAGCAGTCCGCTGAGCTTCGCGCAGGCGTTAGTTGTTCCAACTGTATCATTCATCGTTTCGAATACTCAAGCACTCTCAAGTACCATATAACCATACCCAGATATGCTGTATTTGTCAACGGTTATAGATGCGGCTTAAGACCAATAATCAGTAGAACAGATGGTCAGGTTTAATCTTTCAATTGTTCATGGAACCCGCGCGGTGGCAAAGCCGGCCATCGCGCGCTGGCGATCGGTCTCCACCCCGAAATTGCGCTGCTGCTCCAGCACCAGGCCGCAGGACGCCAGAAACGCGGCCACGCGCTCACGCACCGGCGGCGTGTTGTCGATGCCAAAGCGGAACGGCTCGCCGGTGAGTTTGATCACGGCGCGAGCGTAGCGCATAAAAAGTGACGGCGAGGTCACCAGCTCGGCCGCGAAGTAGTCGAAAGCGACTACTGTACCAGCGGCGGTTCCGGCGATCGTCCGCAGTGTATGCTCGACCGCTTCCTGATCCAGGTACATCGTCACGGATTCCCAGGTGAAAAGGCTGGGCTTGCTGGGATCGAAGCTGGCCGCCAGCAGCTGCTCGAACCAGTCATGCTCCTGAAAGCTGGTTGGGACATAGATCACGCCGGCTGTATCCACGCCTGCCTGTCTCAGCATCTCACGCTTGAACGCCTGGGTTTGCGGCGTGTCGACCTCGAAGCAGCGTACGTGTGTGTTCTTCGGTAGCCGGTAGGCGCGCGTATCGAAGCCGGCGCCGAGCATCACGAACTGCTCGATATCGGGCAGATGCTGCTGGAGCGTCGCATCGTAGTAGGTGGTGCGCGCCGCCGACTGATGCTGCATGATCGGTGTGCCGGGGTAGGGATAGCGGTAGAGCTTCGGCACGTAGCCGGTCAAGCGGTGCGACACCAACGTTGGGGCTGTTACTAAGTGTAAGGCCAGCGGAGAAACACTCGGCATCGCCAGCAGCAGCCGCTCTGCCGGATCGTCCGGGCGTGTGCCGAGCTTGTGCTGCATGTAGCGCGTGTAGAGCGAGGCCAG
>DASWTQ010000743.1:0-14923 GCA_036402055.1 Herpetosiphonaceae bacterium | reverse complement strand
TCTATCCGGCCTTAGTAGGTAATCTTGAGGCGCAAAGCCAGTACAAGCAGCAAGTGGCGCACCTGCTTGCCCAGGCCAAACACAACGGGCGCAACACCTGGGTAGCCGTGGACTTCGGCCACCTCACGGTTGCACACATGATCAACCTGTCGTATCGCATCGGGCTGCCTTTTATGCACGAGCCGATGACCGTCAAGGCATACGGCATGGGTCACATCACGGTCAAGGACGCGGCAACCAAAAGCCTGGATTGGCTGATCCGCCATACCTTCAAGATCGAAATGGTGGCAAACCGCGAGGCCGCGCTGCCGCCTGATCTCGCCCACAGGGAATAACGACGAGCTTGGCTGGCATCGTGCATGAGCCTTAAAAAAGCCGGGTGGTTATGCGCTTCGCGGCGCACAACCACCCGGCGCAGCTATCGCCGCTTACGGCTGGTACCGGATCTGCTCCTTGACCGCTTTCTCGAACTTCTGCACAACATCGACCTGCTGCACGCCGTTGCCCATATGCAGATCGCCGAACTCGGGAACGAGCGTCTGCCAGGCGCCATCGCCGCCGGTCTTCGTGGCGAACATATAGACTTTGCCGGTCTCCAGCAGCCCGTCTTCTTCGATCAGGATCAGCGCGTTTTCCTCGGCGCTGAAGCCGCCCTGCTGATTCACGACTACCGTGCCGCTGAGCGAGCCCTTGAGGCTGCGAATCACATCGACCTTGAACAACGTTTCGGGCAGCACGCCATCGGGCGAGTGCGTGCCGCTCTGCTCCAGCACGCGGCCAATGAAGACGTTATCGGCGAAGCCCGCCAGCCTGCGCGTATCGTTGAAATCGGCGACGTGACTGATGTCGACGTGGAGGACGCGCGGCTGTGATGCAAAGTGCTGCGCGAGCGTGGTGCCGCCAAGGATCAGCGCCAGAGCCAGCGCGGCCGACGAAAGATGTTTGGTTGTGAGGTTCATGGATTTCTCCTGCGGTATCTACCCCGGATACAACGACAACCAGCGGGCAGACCGACGAGCGCCAGTCTGATCGAGACCAACGTTCAGCCTACGGCCACAGCGCGTAGTAGTCGGAGCGATCATGCGACTGCGGCGTGTTGTAGCCGGAGCAGGTCGAGCAGGGATTCATCAGCTGGTTCGAGTAGCTGTGCGCCAGGCCGAGCGAGTGGCCTTGCTCATGCGCGGCGACGGCGCGGCGCTTGAAGGTGGTGTAGTTGCGCAGGTAGTAGCTGTTGAGCTGGATCAGATCCGCGCCGGTGCGGCCGCTCCACATGCCATCCCAGCTTACATCGCTGCGATTGGCGTCTCGCCATTCGAGATCCGCGATCGATCCGGCATTGTCCGGCGCGATATTGACGCGGCCCAGCGCGTTCCAGGTATTGATCGCATGACCACGAGCATCATCGTATGCGGTGTAATCTTCCCAGCGAATCTCCCGACCATCGACCGAGTCATTTCCCAAGAAGTGTGCGAACGCCGACAACGGTGCGATCAGCACAGCCAGAGCGACGGCGGCCACGACGATTTTGCGGTGCATACTTTCCTCCGTACACAACGGTGACAGCTGTTGGAAGCACGACATTTCGATAGGCGCTGATAGAATGAGCCCTTCCATCTTCTCCGATGGGGAACCTCCTTCCGCCTAAACGTACCCGCAAATCAGGCAACTATTCGGTTGTGGGGGGATCAAGCAAGACTGCGGCGGCCAGAGGTGGGGGTTCAGAGGCAGCCGACTCGTGTGGCAGTGCTGGCGATACGCCGACCCATGGTTTCAGCTGGCGAGACAGGTGCTGGGATAAGAGTAGCGATGACTCAGTGTACAGCAGCGATCTCAACAGGGCCTGCTCATTCTGTACAGGAATCTTAACAAAATCTATATAAATTGCTGTACCCCTGTGTACTGCTTCTGAAGAACCTACTTCAGCCAAGACAGCGCACAAGCTCAGGTTGAGAGTTAGGGTACAATTGGGATCGAGGCTGTGAGATCGACGATGCTGGATGCAGGAGAGCCTGGGGCCGATTCTTGCAGGTTAAGCAGCGCAGATACTCACAGCGAGCGCGGCGACATGACACGAACATACGCCGCTAAACAGGTTATAAAGGAGGTCAAAGATGCCCTTCTATCATCGTCTGGGGGAGATTCCGCACAAGCGGCACACCCAGTTCCGCAGGTCCGACGGTTCGCTCTACCGTGAGCAAGTGATGGGCACCAAAGGATTCAGCGGCAACCAGTCGATCTTGTATCATCACTACGCGCCGACGGCGATTCTTGAGGTCGAAGATCTTGGCCCGGCGACGATCGCATTCGAGGAAGAGGGCGCGCTGCGGCACCGGCACTTTAAAACGGCCGGCGTGCAGCCGGGCGGCGATCCGCTGACCGGACGCCACTACATGCTTGCCAACCACGATGTGCGCATCGCCGTGTGCAAGCCGACCGAGCAGCAGCGCTACTTTTACCGCAACGGCGAGGGCGACGAGGTGCTCTTCGTCCACGAGGGCGAGGGCGTGCTCGAAACAATCTTCGGCAACGTGCCCTACCGTCGCGGCGATTACCTCTACATTCCGATCGGCTGTACGTGGCGCTTGCAGCCCAGCGGCGGCGATACGCGGCTGCTGGTGGTGGAGACGACCGGCGAGATCACGACGCCGCGCCGCTACCGCAACGAGCACGGCCAGCTGCTGGAGCACGCGCCGTTCTGTGAGCGCGATTTCCGCGTGCCGCTTCAGCTGGAGCCGCACGACGAGAAAGGCGAGTTCGCAGTGCATGTGCGGGCGCGCGGCCGGCTGACCAAGCACCTTCTGGATCATCACCCGCTGGATGTCGTCGGCTGGGACGGCTATCTGTATCCCTTCGCCTTCAACATCGAGGACTTCGAGCCGATCACGGGCCGTGTGCACCAGCCGCCGCCGGTCCATCAAACCTTCCAGGGGCCGAACTTCGTGCTCTGCTCGTTTGTGCCGCGCCTCTTCGACTACCATCCACAGGCCATTCCCGCGCCGTACAATCACTCCAACGTCGAGAGCGACGAAGTGCTGTACTATGTCGAAGGCAACTTTATGTCGCGCAAAGGCATCGAGGAAGCCTCGATCACGCTGCATCCGGCGGGACTGCCGCACGGGCCGCATCCGGGAACGGCCGAGGCCAGCATCGGCAAGGAAAAGACCGAGGAGCTGGCGGTGATGGTCGATACGTTCAAGCCGCTCTACATCACGCAGGACGCACTCAAACTCGAAGATCCGGGCTATCCCTACAGCTGGACTCACGGCGGCAACCGTGAGCGCTGGCGAGCGGAGCAGACCGATTAGGCAGCGCGGCGATTAAACCAGTGTGAGACGGCACAAGCCGTCTCACGTTGCGTTGCTGCGAATTGGCTAGCGGAATAAGCCGAGGCGCGAGTTGAGCAGCGCCATGATGCCGAACAAGATCAGAATGCCGGGAAAGATGCTGTTGGTCCAGAACAGAACGGCCAGGCCGGTGAAGAAGATCAGCGCGGCAAGCCCTTTGTTCTGGTGTTCACGACCGTTCTGGCTGATAAAGGCCGTAACGCCGAGCAAAACCAGAATGCCGGGAAACAACGTGCCGGTCAAAAACAGCACGCCCAGGCCGATCAGGAAGAACGCGCCGGCGACCTCGTTGCCATGCCGTAGCCCTCGGCTGATGTGTCCCGGAACATGCGGGATGGCGGGCGCCGGGTTCGGTACGGACGCGGGCATCGTGTAGATCGGCGCCGAGGACTCGGGCAGCCGTGTCGTCGGGCCGACCGCCGGTGACTGGGCCTCTTGCACCTCGGTCACACGTGGCGTTAGCTGGGTCGAGCAGTAGATGCAAAATCGGGCATCTTCAGGATTGCTGCGATTACAGGTCGGGCAAGTCATTAGAGTGCTCCTTTGAGCAGGCTATCGCAAAATTGTCGCATAATGTACTGGCAATGGTACGATCGTGCCTGACAGTTTGTTGCAAAGGGAGCCGCTATGCAGATCGATCCAGCTTCATTGACGGAGCGCGAAATATACAAAATCTTGATCGGCGCTGTTGTGCCGCGTCCGATCGCCTGGGTTTCCTCGATCGGCGCTGAGGGCACGCCCAATCTCGCGCCGTTCTCGTACTTCAACATCGCCTGCACCGATCCGCCGATGCTGCTGTTCTGCCCGCAGCGGCGCGGCGATGGCTCGCCCAAGGATACGCTGCGTAATGTGCAGACGACCGGCGAGTTTGTGCTGCATATCGTGAGCGAGGAGCTGGCGGCGGCGATGAATCAAACCTCGGCCGAGTATCCGTACGGCACCGACGAGCTAGCCGCGACAGGGCTGCGCGCGGCGACCAGCAGCCTGGTCGCGCCGCCACGCGTAGCCGACGCCGCCGTAGCCTTTGAGTGCCGCGTCGAGCAGATTGTGCATGTGGGCAGCGAGCGCGGCGGCGAGATTGTGATCGGCCGCGTGCTCCAGATCCATGTGCGCGACGACGTGTACCGCGACGGCTACATCGTTCTCGACGCGCTCAAGCCGGTTGCGCGACTGGCCGGCAACGACTACGCCCGCGTCACAGACACGTTCACGTTGCAGCGTCCGACGCACGCAGGATCGTAATGCTACGGCGCCGGCTCTGAAACGCGCACAACGTCGATGGCCTGGCAGTTGCTCGTTCCCGGAGCGAGCAAGGCTGGAACAGGAGCATGCGATGGAGATCGAAGCCAAATACACGCTGACCGAGCCGGTATCCCCCGAGCAGATCGAAGCGCTTGATTGGGGCGCGTACCAGCTTGGCGCGCGCCACACGATCGATCAGCACGACACCTTTTTCGACACGCCTGAGCTGGCGCTGAGCCGCACGCGTCACGCGGTCCGGCTGCGGCTCGGCGGCAAACAGCTCGTGGTGACGCTCAAAGGGCCGGGCAGCGCGGTGCAGGGCGTGCATAGCCGTGAAGAGTGGGAGGAGCCGACCGGCGATCATGATCCCGGCGGCTGGCCCGCGACGATCCGGCAGCAGCTCCACGAGCTGATCGGCGCGCAAACGCTCCAGCCGCTACTGGCGGTTCACAATCAGCGGCGCACCTGGGAGCTGCTGCGCGACGGGCAAACCGTCGGCGAGGTGGCGCTCGATCGCGGCGAGATCACGGCGGGCGACGAGCACGAGCCGATGCACGAGCTGGAGATCGAGCTGAAGGGCGGCACGCGCGAGGATCTGGAGCAGATCGGCGTACTGGTGCGGCGGCAGCTGCCGGCCCAGCCCGAGGATCGCTCGAAGTTTGCGCGTGGCCTGGCGCTGGTGCGACACGCTCGCTCGCTCGGCGAGGCTGCGGAATCCATGCAGTCGCCTGCATCCAGCAGAAAGAACGACCATGAGTAAGTGTAAATCAAAAGCGATCGAGCTGCCGGCGCTGCCGTCCGATCTTGAGCTGCTGGCAGAGCTGGCGCCTTTCGACGGATCGACGAGCCTGGCGCTGGCTAGCCGGATCATGCTGGCCAAGCACACGCACAAGCTGTATAAACATCTGCCCGACGTGCTGAGCGGCGACGATCCTCACGCGGTGCACCAGATGCGCGTGGCAACGCGTCGTCTGCGCGCCAGCCTGCAATCGACGGCGATCGCCTACAAAGCGAAGCCGGTGGATGCACTGCGCAAATCACTGCGGCGGCTGACCCGCGCGCTGGGCACAGTCCGCGACCTGGATGTGCTGCTGATGCGGCTGCGCGAAGATGTTCAGCAGCTCGGCGGCGATCGCGGCGAGGTCGAGCAGCGCATCGAGCAGCTTCAAGCGGAGCGCGACAGGGCGCATACCAAGCTGGTCGCCGAGCTGCACACGAAGCGTACGGCACGGCTGCTCAACCAGCTCAACGAGTTTCTGCTGTGCCAGCTGGCTGAGATTCAGGCCACCGCTGAGCTGCCGCTGCTGGTGCGGCACCACGCGGGCAGCGCGATCTGGCATGAGTTCGAGGCCGTCCAGCGCTTCGAAACGGTGATGCCGCACGGCTCGTCGGAGCAGCTCCACGAGCTACGGATCAGCTGCAAGCATCTGCGCTACACGCTGGAGCTGTTCGAGCCGGCGCTGGGCGAAGACGCTCACGATCTCATCAAGCAGGTCGAGGCGATCCAGGAGCATCTGGGCCAGATCCATGATGCCGATGTCGCGCTGGCCTACTTTGGCGTAGATGTACGCGAGGAGGACGCTCAGGAGCAAGCTGAAGAGAGCCAGCACAGCCCGGAGGCGATCGAGCAAGTTCCGGTGGAAAGCAACGGAACCGCAGGCAGCGCCCCTGCGGCTGCCGCAGCCGAAAGCGAGGAGCAAGCGCAGATCGCGTCAGACCAGCCATACACCGCCATACGGCTGGCGGAGCGCGCCCGGCTGCGGCAGGAGTTCGCGCCGATGTGGCAGGAGTTCAACACCCGCGACACCCGGCGCAGGCTCGGCAAAGTGATCGCCAGGCTCTAAGCCGTCGCGCGCTGGCGATCGAGTGCGGCGGCAATATCGCGATACATGTCGCCGCGCTGCCGTGCGATCGCCAGCTCACGGCGCAGATGAACAAGGTAGGCCAGCGCGAGCAGCAAGCCGGCAGCAGTCAGGCCGCGTAGCATAATTTCACTCCCAGAGATTCGAATAGCAAGCCTGGGGATTGTAGCAAAGCTGCGCAAAGGAACAAAGGAACAAGAGAGCTTCGCGCCAACGCACGCTCCTAAAGTATTCAGTCCCGATCATAGCTTGATACTATGATTACAGACTTGCTAACCGTATCCTGATCATCGTTCGGTATAACCGAATGATCCGGCAAAGCAAAGTACAAATTAAGCCGAAAAATAAGCGAAAAATCTTCTCGATCGCTTTGCAGAGCCTTGGATAACATAGCTTGTTTGCGATCTGATAGGTCGTTGGCACACCGAATGCGCGACAACATGGTATGCTCTGTATAAGATACGCAGGCTATATGTGCGTACGATACCGGCCAGGAGTCGGCTTGCTGCGGCTCAGCTGCCGAGCGCGCCCCAGGAAGTGATCGCCGACGGACGAATCGCGATGACCGGCTGCTCCTGGATCGGCATCGTTTGATACTGAACATACCGATCGCGTAGGAGCGCTACAGCGTGAAGCTGCTCATCACCCCCGCCTAGCAGCGCGGCGCTTCCGCGAATCAGCACGTAGGCCAGCATGCTCCAATCATCGCTGTAGCGGTCGACGACGAGCGCGATACGTGGATTTTCCAGCAGGTTGCGCACCCGGCGCAGCTGCTGCGGCGCCACACGCTTCGGCTTGGCGTCCAGCGCGATATAGATCGAGCGGCCATCGCAGGCATAGCAGACCGGAATCACATGCGGCTGTCCCTGGCGATCGGCGGTTGCCAGCCGGCCGACGCGCTGCGACTGGATAAACGCTAGCTGCTCGGCGGTAAAGCTGATCATCGGCTTTCTCATCTTTCATACAGGCAAATCACACGCTCCTACGGCAAGGAGCCAGTTTATAAATGGCAGGGGGATTGAAAGTATGGATCTACTGGACATGCTGACGGTTTATTACGGCTCCCAGGCGCGAACAATCGAGCTGCATCGCGGCGACCTCACCAATCTCGCGCCGCAAGAGTCGATCGATATACTGCTTGTCTCAGCGTTTCCAAATAACTATCTCCCGATCACCGGCACGCCGATCGGCGCGCTGTACCGGCGCGGCGTTTCCGTGGAAGAGCTGGCCGCGACCAAAGCGCTCGATCTGCGCCACAGCTGCTCAAGCTGGCTTTCGCAGGAGCTGACGCCGCCGCCGGGCGTGCAGATCAAACGCATTCTCTGCTACGAGCCGCCGATCTTCGGCTCCGTGACCGAGGTCATTGGCGATATGTTTCGCTGCCTGGCGCAAGTGCTGAGCTTCGACGAGCCGGCCTCGATCGCGATCCCGCTGGTGGCGACCGGCGCGCACGGAGAGCCCGTCAGCGAGGTGATCGCGGCCACGCTGGACGCCGCCGCGCACTGGATGGCGCTGGGCATGCCCTTAAGGCAGATCAAGCTCGTCGAGCAATCCTCGGCCAAGGCAGTCGAGATGCGGCGGATCTTTGAGCGTTTGAAAGGCAACTACCCTACCAGCTTGTCCGCGCCGCGCCCGAGCTACGACGACGATCTGGTCTTCAGCTACTCGCTCAAGGACGGCGGCGAGACGGCCCAGGCGCTCGCCGCCGAGCTTCGGCGGCAGCGGCCCGAGCTGCGCATCAACCTCCAGCGCCTGGATCTTAACCCCCATACGGCCTGGCAGCAAGCGCTGTACGAGCGTATCAGCAATTGTCGCGCAGTCGTCGCGCTGTACTCGCCGCAGTACATGCGCTCGAAGGTCTGCCAGGAGGAGTTCAACCTGGCGCACTACCGCGATCAGGCCGCGTCCGAGCAGATCCTGTTTCCGGTCTTCGCTCAGGATACGCCGCTGCTGCCGGCCATGCAAGCGCTGCCGTTCGTAGACTGCCGCCAGGGAACGGCGCAGATACCGGCGGCCTGCGCGGATCTGCTGGCACGGCTGGGCTGGTAAACCCGCCAGGCAATCTTGCGGATCGCGGGCGGCGCGCGCACTTGGCGGCACGACCTTTGCGGCCACAGATCGAAAACAGGGGAGATCAACGCGGCAGCGGCGCAGCATCGATCGGCGGGGCTTTGCGCAGACACCGCGCCGCGCTCTATGATATGTGAGGATGGCAATGCAAGAGCAGGATCGAGAGTACGGCAGAACGATGGAGTTTCATGTGTCACGGGCGGCTCGTCAGCGCTATCAGTTCGACGAGTCGCTGTTTTCGACGCGCGGCAGTGTGATCTTCGCCAACTTCCACGCGGCCCGCGTCTTCGCGCAGCGCATCAACGATCAGCGCGACGTGATCAACTTCCCGGAGCGCGCGGTCAACGCCGGTCAGATCAACGCGATGGGCATGATCGACGAGATCCTGCATCTGGTGATCGCGCAGTACCGTGAGCAGCAGAATCCGCAGGTGATGCAGCAGGCGCTCGCCTGGCTCGACGCACAGGTCGGCGGCGGCGATGTCGATACCACGCTGCGCATCTTCGCCGACGACTTCCCGCCGCTCGCGGTGTATCGCGGCGACACCACGATCGACGAGTACATGCGCGGCGCCACCGACGGCGTGTCCAACCGCGAGATCCTGCTAGAAGAGCTGCTGATGCTCTGGCTGGCGAATGCTAATCCGGCCTACCAGCCCTTCCGCGAGCTGTTCGACGATACGCGGCTGACGCAGGAGACAGCCTACACGCAGGTGATCCAGGGGCTGCAAAGCTTTTTCGATGGACAGCCCGGCTTCGGGCCGCGCAGCGAAAACCTGATCACGATCCTGCGCAGCCCGGCGCTGGCGATGCCCAACTCGCTGGCGGGACAGCTAGAGTTTCTGCTCGGGCGCTGGAACACTGTGCTGGGCGGCTCGCTCTTCCGCCTGCTGACCAGCCTGGATCTGATCAAAGAAGAAGAAAAGATGGTTTTCATCGGCGCGGGCGGTCCCGGCGGTAGCGGCGCTCCGATCGAGGTTTTCAACTTTGCCGGCATGGAAGACGAGCCCGAGCGCTTCACCGAAGATCGCGACTGGATGCCGCGCCTGGTGCTGATCGCTAAGAACGCGTTTGTGTGGCTGGATCAGCTTTCCAAGCGCTACGGCCGCGCGATCACGCGGCTGGATCAGATTCCCGACGACGAGCTGGACACGCTGGCACGCTCGGGTATCACCGGCCTGTGGCTGATCGGCCTGTGGGAGCGCAGCAACGCCTCCAAGACGATCAAGCAGCTGATGGGCAATCAAGACGCCGTGGCCTCGGCCTACTCGCTCTTCGACTACCAGATCGCGGCGGATCTCGGCGGCGAGCCGGCGGTGCAGAATCTCCAGCAGCGCGCCTGGCAGCGCGGCATTCGACTCGCCAGCGATATGGTGCCTAATCACACCGGCATCGACGGCCGCTGGGTGGTCGAGCATCCCGAGTGGTTTATCCGCCTCGACTACAGCCCGTATCCATCCTACAGCTTCAACGGGCCGGATCTGTCCTGGGATCAGCGCGTCGGCATCTTTCTGGAAGATCACTACTATGATCGCAGCGACGCGGCGGTGGTGTTTAAGCGCGTGGATCGCCAGACCGGCGGCGAGCAGTATATCTACCACGGCAACGACGGTACGAGTATGCCCTGGAACGATACCGCGCAGATCAACTATCTCAATCCCGAGGCGCGCGAGGCCGTGATCCAGACGATCCTGCATGTGGCCCGGCAGTTCCCGATCATTCGCTTCGACGCGGCGATGACGCTGGCCAAGCGGCATATTCAGCGGCTGTGGTTTCCCGAGCCCGGCAGCGGCGGCGCGATCGCCTCGCGCTCCGAGTTTGCCATGACCAAAGCTCAGTTCGAGGCGCTGAATCCGATCGAGTTCTGGCGCGAGGTCGTGGATCGGGCGGCGGTGGAAGCGCCCGACACGCTGCTGCTGGCCGAGGCGTTCTGGATGATGGAAACCTACTTTGTGCGCACGCTGGGCATGCACCGCGTGTACAACAGCGCCTTTATGCATCTGCTGCGCGACGAGGACAACGCCAAGTATCGCCAGCTCATGAAAAACACGCTGGAGTTCGATCCCGAGATCTTGAAGCGCTATGTCAACTTCATGAATAATCCCGACGAGAAGACCGCCGTCGAGCAGTTCGGCAAGGACGACAAGTACTTCGGCATCTGTACAGTGATGGTCACCATGCCGGGATTGCCGATGTTCGGCCACGGCCAGATCCAGGGCTTTGCCGAAAAATACGGCATGGAGTATCGCCGCGCCTACTGGGAAGAGCAGCCCGACACGTATCTGATCCAGCGTCACGAGCGCGAGATCTTCCCGCTGCTGCACAAGCGCTACCTTTTCGCCGAGACCCGCGACTTTTTACTCTACGATTTCTACGCCGGCGATGGTGTCTACGAAGACGTGTTCGCCTACTCCAACCGCGCGGGCGACGAGCGCAGCCTGGTGCTGTATCACAACAAATACGCCAGCACCAGCGGCTGGGTCCGCATGTCGGCGGCCTACTCGGCCAGGACCGACAGCGGCGACGAGCGCCGCCTGACGCAGCGCACGCTTGGCGATGGCCTGGCATTCAACGGCGACGAGCAGTTCTTTTATATTTTCCGGGATCAGATCTCGGGGCTGGAATATCTGCGCAGCGGCCGTGAGCTAGCCGAGAAAGGCTTGTACGTCGAGCTTGGCCCGTACCAGCATCACGTTTTCCTCGATTTCCGCGAGGTCCGCGATAACGACTGGCGTCAGTACGCGCAGCTGGCGACACAGCTCGGCGGACGCGGCGTGCCCAGCATCGACGAGTCGCTGCGCGAGGTCTTTCTCCAGCCGATCCACCAGCCGTTTAAGGAGCTGGTCAACGCCGAGCTGTTCGGCCGTTTGATCGAGCTGCGCCGCGCGCGACTGGCCGACGAGGAAGCCGACACCGCCGGCGAGGAAGCGGCAGCCGAGGTTGAAACGCCGACCGCGCGATCCGCCGCGAAAAAGGAGACCGACGCGAAATCAGGCAAAGCCGCGAAAGCCGAGGCCAAGCCGGAGAAGTCGAAGGTAGCCACGGCCGACGCATCCGGCAAGACGGAGACCGACGCGGAGGAGGACGCCGAGGAAGCTGAGCATGAAGCAGCGGCAGAGCCAGAGATCGATCTCCTGGAGCAGGTCGAGCAGCAAACGATCGCGCTGTTCCGTGGCATCAACGAGCTGACCGGCAGTCGCGGCGACGAGCAGACGCTGGCAAAGGAGCTGCGCGAGGAGCTGGAAGCGCTGCTGAGCCTGCCCGCGCCGAGCACTGAGGCTAACGCCAAAGAAGCCGAGACGCCGGCGCTGGCTCAGCTTGCCGCCCACCTCGGCGACGATCCGATCGGCTGGAGCACGCTGCTGGCCTGGATCTTTACCCACGGGCTCGGCAAGCTCAGCGCGCCCAACGACGGCGCGCAGCAAAGCCGCAGCCTGATCGACGAGTGGCTGCTCAACCGGATCATCGTGTGTGTGTTCCGTGATTTCGGCCAGGACGAGGCCGCCGCCTGGCGCTCGGTCGCGCTGATCAAGCTGCTGATCAGCCATGATCTTCAGCCGCAGCCCGCTGCCGCCGGACAGAGCGCGCCGTCGGCCCTGGAGCCGCTGTTCAAAGATCCGGCGCTTCAGCAGTTCTTGCAGGTCAATCGCTACCGGGATGTGCTCTGGTTCAACCAGGAGTCGTTCGAGCGGCTGCTCTGGACGATGCTGGCGAAAGCGGCGATCGCGGCCGATACGCCGCAGCGCGGCACAACAGCCGGCACCTCGGCGCTCGACGACACCTACGCGCTGGTGCAGAAGCTGCGGTCGGCCGCCGAGCGATCGGGCTACCAGGTCGATGGGCTGCTGGCGGCAACCAGGCTTGGCAACCTCACAGCCAGGCAGGTGCGCAGCTAACGTTTTGACACGATTCGGGCGGAGGAGTGAATCCGCTGCTCCGCCCGGTCATCGACCCGTAATCTTTCCTCTACGCAACCCTGCTGATAATTGCGACAAGCGTGCATTGAACAAAACAACAAGCCTCCATAGCGCTTGATCTTTTTGCATGCCACTCCATCAGCGACTCGCCACAACGTTTTCACCATCCTGACCATCGTGTACGCCGGCTGCGGTATCAACAGAAGGGGTCGAGGACGTGATGCAAGCCAAGCAAGAACAGATCGTGACAGCCGCGCCAGCGCGGTGGACACTGATGATCTGCGTCCTGGGAAACTTCCAGCTCCTGCGCGCGGGCCAGCCGGTGATAGTGCCGCTGCACGGCAAAGCGCAGGCGTTTCTTTCCACGCTGGCGCTGCGCTACCGCCAGCCGGTGCGCCGGGAGATCATCCTCGAAAACCTGTGGCCCGACACCAGCAGCACGCTCGCCGGCCAGTCGCTGAACAGCCTGGTATACACGCTCCACAAGCAGCTGAGCCAGCATATCGGCGGCGCGCCACCGGTGGTGCATACCAACGGCTACTACCGGCTCAACCAGGAGTCCGGCGTCACGATCGATCTGGCCTGCTTCGAGGCGCTGATCAGCAAGGCCGAGCAGTGGCGGCATCGCGGCGATGCGGCGGCGGCGATGCTGACCTACACCCAGGGGATCAGCCTGTACCACGGCGATCTCGTCTGCGATAGCGATCTTCAGGCCAGCATCGAGCGCGAGCGGCTGCGTGCCTGCTACCTGAACGTGCTGGCCTGGCTGGCCGATTACCACTACGAGCGCCACGAGTACGCCACCAGCCTGAACTACGCCCACCAGCTGCTGCTCAACGACTCCTGCCGTGAGGACGCGCATCGTCTGGTCATGCGCTGCTATGTGCGCCGCAACGAGCGTGCCCAAGCGCTGCGCCAGTATCACCTCTGCGCCAGCATTCTGCGGGCTGAGTTCGACACAACGCCCGAGCCCGCGACCCTCGCGCTTTTCGAGCGCATCCGCCTCGCTCCCGACAGCATTTAGCCCACACAATCTCCCAGCTAGCCCGGCCAGAGACAGCGCGTTTACGTCTGCCTCCGATCGCGGCTGCCCATCGATCCGCATTCACGCAAACGTTATTGCAACCCCATGGGGAATTCAGCCTGAATTCAGCGGCGCTTCATAGCCCTGCTCTATCATGGGGTGAAGCCTGAAACCGCGTCCTGAGTAGATTCGCCTCAAGCGTCTCGCCGCTGTTGCAGAAGGTCATCCCGCTGCACCAACAGGGCTTACGAGGATGTAACGTGCCTGCCAGACCAGCCGAGGACAAGCTCTCAGAGAAACAGTATGTCAGCGTCACCCTGCGCCTGCTCCTGGATCGGCGTGGACGGCTGATCCAGGGCGAGGTTGTCGACCTCCAGGGCAAGGCCCAGCGCCGCTTCGTCGGGTGGCGCGGGCTGGTGCGTGTCCTGCGCGCCTGGCTGCTCGATCGGGAATAACCCGGCTGCACCACGAGTCGTTCGACGGCTGCAACAACCAGCCGAAAACATCATGTCCATATAAAGGAGACCCACATGGCCGCAAACAATCCCCGGCAACGACCCAAGAAGGAAGCGGATCGACCGCGCAATTTCGAACAGCGCGGACGGTTCAAAACGCTGCTGCTGTCCAATCCCAACTACTTCGGCAACCTCGAAAAAAGCGAGTACCAGCCCGTCCTCAAGATCGTCGGCGATACCACCTACGAGCAGCTGACCTGCGTCGGCTACAACCTGAACCTGAGCGTGGTCGAGGCGACGGTTCAGATCAAGCTGCCGACCGGCTACGGCGGGAATCTGTGCTCGCCCGGCACGACCGAGTATGTGCGCTTTTTTGTGAACTACGGCGCGGGCTGGATCGACATCGGCGTCGGCGGCTTCAACATCCACGATCTGCCGAACATGACCGACTGCGCGCGGCAGCCCGATAAGCCGCTGAGCTACGTGGTTACGCTGCCGTTCGAGCCCCAGCGCGATCCGTGTGGACGGCCGCTGCTGCCCCGGGTGCGCGCGATCCTATCCTGGGAGATCGTGCCGCCGGCTGGCAACCCCGGCTGGGCACCGATCTGGGGCAATCGCCTCGACCGGCACATCCAGATCAAGCCGCGCCGCCGCCGTTTGATCGACCTGATCGACGTGATCGGCGATAACATCGGCAAGAAGCTTGAGCTGCCGCCTGAGTTCGAGATCATCCAGTTCGAGCCGCTGCCGCTGCCTGATCCGCCGCCGCTGAGCCTGGAAGAGATCGCCAAGCAGTACGCCGTGCAAATTCAGGAGGGTGAAGCCGCCGCCGAGGGCCGGACCGCCGTCGAGCCGCATCGCTTTGGCTTTGGCGAGCTGCAAGCGCTAATGGCGCCCGGCGCGCTGGATCAGGAAAGCCTGGCCGGCCAGATCGCGCAGTGGCAGAAGCTGGACATCAACTGGCAGGCGATCCTTGATGCGCTCCAGCAGACCAAAGGCAATGTGAGCTA
>DASWTQ010000742.1:0-2924 GCA_036402055.1 Herpetosiphonaceae bacterium | reverse complement strand
CTGGCACGGGAAGATCAACCAGGCGACATGCGGCTGGTGGCGTACATCGTCGAGGAACAAAAGAACAAAGAAACAAAGGAACAAATGGGTACTGCAACTCCCCCTTCTCCTGTCGTGACAGGAGAAGGGGGCCGGGGGGATGAGGGCCTGCTCACGAATCGGGGTGAGGGCCTGACCTCGATCCTGCGCGCCTTCCTCGGCGAGCGCTTGCCCGCCTACATGGTGCCGTCTGCGTTTGTGATCCTGGACACGCTGCCGCTCACGCCCAACGGCAAAGTCGATCGCAAAGCCCTGCCGCAGCCGGAGCCGGATCGCGCCGGCCTGGACACGCCGCTGGTCGCGCCGCGCACGCCGATGGAAGAGCTGGTCGCTCAGATCTGGGCGGAAGTGCTGCATCTGGAGCAAATCGGCATCCACGACAACATTCTAGAGCTGGGCGTGCATTCGCTGCTGGCCACACAGGTGGTGAGCCGCATTCGCCAGCAGCTCGGCGTGGCGCTGCCGATCGCGGCGCTGTTCGAAGCGCCGACGATCGCGGATCTCGCTCAGCGGATCGAGGCCATGCGTGACGCCACCCGCGACGACGCGCCGCCGCTTCAGCCGCAGCCGCGTGAGGGCTGGCTTCCACTCTCCTTTGCCCAGCAGCGCGTCTGGTTTTTCGACCAGTGGCTGCCCAACAATCCTGCCTACAACCTCCCGTTTACCTACCGCCTGACAGGGCCGCTCAATGTCGATGCGCTGCACGAGAGCCTGAGCGCCATTCTGCGCCGGCACGAGGCGCTGCGCACGACCTTTGTCGCCAGCAACGGTCAGCCAGCCCAGGTAATCCGTCCGGATACGGATCTCGCTCTGCCGCTGGTTGATCTGCGCGCCATGCCTGACGCCGATCGTGAGACTGCCGCGCAACGCCTGCTCAGCGACGAGGCGCATCGTCCGTTCGATCTGGCACGCGACCTGCTAATCCGCGCGCTGCTGCTGCGCATGGCCGACGACGAGCACGTGCTGCTGCTGACGATCCACCATATCATCTTTGACGGCTGGTCCGAAGGCGTGCTTCTGCGCGAGCTGACCGCCCTGTATGCTGGCTACACCGCAGGGGAGCCACATCCAGAGAATACTCGCCTCCCCGAGCTGCCGGTTCAGTATGCCGACTTTACCTTGTGGCAGCGCGAGCTGTTGCAGGGCGCCGTGCTCCATCAGCAGCTGGACTACTGGCGCAAACAGCTCGCTGGAGTGCCGGTGCTGGACCTGCCCACCGACTACCCACGCCCGGCCACGCTCTCATTCGAGGGAACCCAGCAGCGCTTTCTGCTGCCGCCTGCTCTCAGCGCCCAATTGCGCACGCTGAGCCGTCAGGAGGGCGTGACGCTCTACATGACGCTGTTGGCGACGTTTCAGGTGTTGCTCCATCGCTACACCGGCCAGCACGACATCGCCGTGGGCTCGCCGATCGCCGGACGCACGCGCCGCGAGGTTGAAGGGCTGCTGGGCTTTTTCGTCAACACGCTGGTGCTGCGCAGCGATCTGTCGGGCAATCCCAGCTTCCGCGCGCTGCTCCGGCATGTCCGCGATACAGCGCTGGGAGCCTACGCCCACCAGGACGTGCCGTTTGAGCAGGTGCTGGAGGCGGTTCAGCCCGAGCGCGATATGAGCTTCACGCCGCTCTTCCAGGTCATGTTCGTGCTCCAGAACGCGCCCAAGACCGATCTCGCGCTTCCCGACGTGCAGGCCGAGCCGATCGACGTCATTATTCAAAACGCCCGCTTCGATCTGACGGTCATGCTGCACGATACTGACGCAGGCATGGTGGGCCAGATCGAGTACAACACCCAGCTTTTCACCGCCGCGACGATGCAGCGGCTGAGCACACATTTCGAAGAGCTGCTGGAACGGGTGGTGGCCGATCCCGACCAGCGGATCGGCTGGCTCCCCCTCTTGTCGGCAGTGGAGCAGCAGCAAATCCTGCGCGACTGGAACACTACGGCGGGACCATATCCGGCACAGGCATGTATCCACCAACTCTTTGAGGCGCATGTGTCGCGCGCTCCTGACGCTCCTGCGGTTGTGTGGATGGAGCATGGCCAGGCACAGCACACGCTGAGCTACGCCGAGCTGAACGCCCGCGCCAACCAGCTGGCGCACGCCTTGCAGGATCGCGGCGTCGGACCGGAGATGTGCGTAGGCGTGTGTCTGGATCGGTCGCCCGCGCTGGTCATCGCGCTGCTGGCCGTGCTCAAAGCGGGAGGCGCCTATCTGCCGCTCGATCCGGCCTATCCCGCTGATCGCCTCAAGTTCATGCTCGACGATTCGCGCGCGCCGCTGCTGATCACCGAGCAGCGTCTCAGCGGAACCTTGCCGGAGCACGCCGCGCAGGTGTTCTGGATCGATGTCGAGCGGGAGGCCATCGCACAGCAGCCCACCGACAGCCCTCGCTCATCGGTGACGGCCCGGAATCTGGCGTATGTAATCTACACCTCGGGCTCGACGGGCCGGCCCAAGGGCGTGCCGCTTGAACATCAGGGCGCCGCCAACGTGGCACAGTCACAGGTCGATGTGTACGGCATCAGCCCGGGCGAGCGTGTGCTGCACAGCGCGGCGCTCAGCTTCGATGCCTCGATCTTCGAGGTCATGATGGCGCTGCTCTCGGGCGCGACGCTTTATCAGGCCCCAGCGGCAGACCTGATGCCGGGACCGGCGCTCAGCGCGCTGCTGCGCACGGCGGCGATTACCAACATCACACTCACTCCGTCGGCGCTATCGGCGCTGCCGGCGGATGACTTCTCGGCGCTGCGGACGGTCATCGCCGTGGGCGAGGCCAGCTCAGCCGAGCTTGTCGCGCGCTGGGCCACCGACGACCGCACCGTCTTCAACGGCTACGGCCCGACTGAGGTCACGATCTGGGCTACCAGCGCGCGCGTCCGGCC
>DASWTQ010000741.1:0-17060 GCA_036402055.1 Herpetosiphonaceae bacterium | reverse complement strand
AGATTATGTCAGGTTAGTGACCGAGTCGTTCTCGTTTCATCCGGCACACGTAACGGTAGATCACATGACTGAGCTAACACCAAAATATACGATCCGTGTGGTGGCCCAGATGGTGGGCCTGCACGAACAAAGCCTACGGATGTACGAGCGCAAGGGTTTGATCCAGCCCCAGCGCAGCGACGGCAACATTCGGCTCTTCTCAGACGCGGACGTCGAGCGGGTTCGCTCAATCAAGCGGCTGGTAGACGACCTTGGCGTGAACCTGGCGGGCGCAGAAGTGATCCTGCATATGCGGGAGCAAATGGATCTGATGCGACAGGAATTGGAACAGCTGCAGCGTCTTGGGCGGCAGCTGCTGAAAGAAGACTCATAATCGTAGCACAACGCCAGCGCCGGAATTACCGCCGGTACCTGGTTTCGCTGATACGAGGCAAACATGCGTTTAGAAGATTACACGGAAAAAGCACAAGAAGCGTTTCAAGAAGCGCAAGAGATCATGCGGGAGATGCATCACACCCAGCTGGATGTCGAGCATATCTTCCTGGCGATGATCCGGCAGAGCAAGGGCTTGACGCAGCGCGCGCTGGAGAAAGCCGGCGTCGATGCGCAAGAGGTTGCCCGGCTGGTCGAGCGTGAGCTTGAGCGCGCGCCCAAGGCGTACGGCAATCAGTTTGGCTACAACACAGCCCAGGCGTATCTCACGCCGCGCACCACGCGCCTGCTGAAGCGCGCCGAGCAGGAAACCGAGCGGCTGCAAGACAAGTATGTCGGCACCGAGCACCTGCTGATCGCGATCGCCAACGAGCGCGAGGGCACCTCGGCCCGCATCCTGACCGCGTTCGGCATCAGCGCCGAGCGGCTGTACCAGGTATTGATGGAGATCCGTGGCTCGCAGCGCGCCGACGATCCGGGCGCCGAGGGTCGCTATGAGATCCTTGAGAAGTACAGCACCGATTTGACTGAGCTGGCTAAGAACGGCTCGCTCGACCCGGTGATCGGCCGTGAAGTCGAGATCATGCGCCTGATGCGCATTCTTTCGCGGCGCTCAAAGAACAATCCTGTGCTCGTCGGCGATACCGGCGTGGGCAAGACCGCGATCGTCGAGGGCCTGGCCCAGAAGATCGTGCAGGGCGACGTACCGCCGACGCTGGCCGAGCGGCGCGTGCTGGCGCTGGATCTGGCGGGCATGGTCGCGGGCTCGAAGTTTCGCGGCGAGTTCGAGGAGCGGCTCAAGGCGGTGATGGACGAGGTTCGCAACGCGCAGGGCAAAGTGATCCTCTTCATCGACGAGCTGCATACGGTTGTTGGCGCGGGCGCGGCGGCTGGCTCGATCGACGCATCGAACATGCTCAAGCCGGCCCTGGCCCGTGGCGAGATCCAGGTGATCGGCGCGACAACGCTTGACGAGTACCGCAAGCATATCGAGAAGGACGCGGCGCTTGAGCGGCGCTTCAGCCCGGTCTTTGTCGAAGAGCCCGACGTCGAGATCGCAATCCAGATGCTCTACGGCCTGCGCAAGCGCTACGAGGAGCATCACGGCCTGGCGATCTCGGATCACGCGATCGAGTCGGCGGCGCATCTGTCGCATCGCTACATCACCGAGCGCTTCCTGCCCGACAAGGCGATCGATCTGGTGGACGAGGCGGCGGCCAAGCTGCGCATCGACATCTACTCGATGCCCGAGGCGCTCAAGGAGAAGCAGGCCAAGCTGACGGAGCTGCACGCAGCCGAGGATGCGGCGGTCGAGCGGCGCGACTACGAGCGCGCGGCGACGCTCAAGGCGGAGGCGGCGCGGCTCAACGAGCAGTTCGAGCAGGAGCGCGCGGCCTGGATGCAGCAGAGCAACCTTGACGAGATCGTGGACGAGGAAGACGTCGCGACGATCGTCAGCCAGTGGACCGGCATTCCTGTAAATCGGATGCTGGAGACCGAGCGCGAGAAGCTGATCAGCATGGAAGAGCGGCTGCATGACCGTGTGATCGGCCAGGAGGAAGCGATCGTCGCGCTGAGCGATGCGATCCGCCGCGCCCGCGCAGGATTGAAAGATCCGCGCCGCCCGATCGGCTCGTTCATCTTCCTCGGCCCCACGGGCGTCGGCAAGACCGAGCTGGCTAAGGCGCTGGCGGAGTTCATGTTCGACAGTGAGGACGCCATGACTCGCATCGACATGAGCGAGTACGGCGAGCGACATACCACGTCACGGCTGCTTGGCGCACCTCCAGGATACGTCGGCTACGACGAGGGCGGCCAGCTCAGCGAGTCGATCCGGCGTCGGCCGTATCAGGTCGTGCTGTTCGACGAGATCGAGAAGGCGCATCCCGAGGTCTTCAACACGCTCTTGCAGGTGCTGGACGACGGTCGCCTGACGGACGGTCAGGGTCATACGGTGGACTTCCGCAACACGGTGATCATCATGACCTCGAACGTCGGCACCGAGGAGCTGCGCGCCGGCACGATCGGCTTCAAGCGCGACGGAGATCAGATCGATCTGGGCGAGGCGCGGCGCAAAGTTGACGATGGCTTGAAGCGCACCTTCCGGCCTGAGTTCTTGAACCGCATCGACGAGATCATCCTGTTCCAGCCGCTGACGATGAAGGATCTGATGCAGATCGTCGACTTGCAGGCCAAGGAGGTCGCGGATCGACTGGCCGAGCAGCAGATCACGCTGGAGCTGACCACGGTGGCCAAGGAGCTGCTGGTCAAGGAAGGCTACAACCCGGTCTATGGCGCGCGTCCGCTTCGCCGCACGGTGCAGCGCATGCTTGAGACGCCGCTGAGCCGGTCGCTGCTCAAGAGCGAGTTTGTCGCCGGCGACGTGGTCCAGGTCGACGCTGTCAATGGACAGCTGACCTTCACCAAGCGCGAGACGGTAGCGCTCAAGACCGAGCGACCAACCGAGACGGTCTAGCGGCCAACAATATCGCAGGCAGCAGGGTATGGGCAAATGCTCATGCCCTGTTTGGTTCTTAAAACCGCGAGAACCGCCGCATACGTTCCAAAGAGATTGCAACGCTCTTTGTCTGCTTGATGTATCATGTAAACAATGAAAATACAACGTGTATATCTTGATACATCTGTTCTCGGTGGTTGCTTTGATACAGAGTTTGCGCAGTGGTCAAATGGATTGATTGCTGACTTTCGTCGCAAAGCACTTCATCCAATCCTTTCAACGATCGTTGCGACTGAGCTACAATCTGCACCTTTACCAGTTCAAATGGTTTATAAGGAGTTGATCGAGCTTGGAGCAGACGTCCTGGATATTACAGATGCTACTGTAGAGTTGGCAAATGCCTACCAACAGCGAGGAATCTTAACGCCCAAGTTTTACGCGGATGGTCTTCATATTGCTTTAGCAACTGTAGCTGAAGTTGATATTGTGGTTAGCTGGAATTTCAAACATATCGTTCATTTTGATAAGATCCGCTTATTCAATGCGGTGAATTTGGAACGTGGCTACAAGCCGATTTATATCTACTCTCCTCGTGAGGTGACATATTATGGAGCAGAAGGCGATCAAAACAGTTGACATGGTGCGAGCTATTCGAGATACACACGCGGATGAGCTACAAGACAAAAGCCATGCTGAGATCATTGCGTTTTACCAGCGAAAAGCACGCGAATTACACGAAAAGCTAAATCTAGCTATTCAACCTCAGCAGACCGAAGAACCACGCACGTCAATTTAGCTATCGACTACTCCCCGCTCAGCAGCAGCAGCGCCCGTCGCCAGGCATCGCGCTCGGCCTCGATTGTCTCGTCGCTGAAGCGGTAATCGCTTTTGCGCGCAAACTCGCTCAGCTCGCCTTCGAGCCGCTCCCAGACCCGCGCCTGATGCTCGACCAGCGGGGACAGTCCCGAACCACCACGCCGCGCCGCCGAGAGCAGATGCGGCAGACACAGCCCGGCCGATCGCTCATACGCGGCGCGGCCTTCATCGGTAGCGAGATCGTCGAGGAGCGCGGCGACATACACCGCGCCAAGATCCGCGAGATACGTGCAGATCGGGCAGGGCTGCTGAGGCTGGAGCGCCGCAGCAAGGCCGCTGCTGCCACCGATCGCCGCGCGCAGTCTGCCCAGCGCTCCTCCGCTGCCACCTGTAGCTGTTAGCGATTCCCGCAGCGTTTTGATAATGTCGCCGGCGACTAGCGAGACGCCCAGCGCCGAGCGGCCAACCTCCAGCACATGCTGGGTATGCAGCGCGCAAAAGCCACGGGCGGCGCGAACCTCGGCCCGCCAGCGCACATCGGTCACATGCTCGTAGAGCGTCGCGTCGATGTAGCGGCGCTCGCTGCGCTTGAGCATGCCGCACACGGAACAACCGGCAACCTCGTAGGCGGCGTGGAGATCGGTTCGGCTCGGCGGTTTGATCAGCATAGATCCATCCTCAGCGAAAGTGTGAGTACACTCCGCGCGAAAAACAAGAGGGTCCGAGGAGTAAACCTCGAACCCTGAACTGTTGTGAAAACCGGCACGGCTCACGGCTCCGGCGTCGCCGTCTCAGTAGTCTCGGTAGCGCTCGGCTCGGCGCTGGGCTGTGGCGGCTCCGGTAGCGCTGTGCGCAGCACGCGGGGACCGTTCGCCAGGTAGATCATGCCGCGCGGCTCATCCACCGCCAGATCGCTGATCTGATTGAGCGGACCGCGAGCGCGGGCCTGAATCTGCTGGATCAGCGCGCCGTCGGTTTTGCTGAGCTGAAGCACGCGCTCGTTCCGCGTGTCGAGAATATAGATCGAGCCGGGCCGTAGAACTGTTACGCCGTCGACGTCCAAAATATCCGGCGTCACCACAAATCGCGAGACCGTTGTCGCCGGCACAGCTAGCTGCGGCGCGGGAAATTCTTTGATCAGCTGTCCGGCCTCGAAGACCAGCACGCTGGCGTCACGGTTGAGCAAGTAGACCAAGCCCTCAACCTGGATGTCAGCAACCTGATCCAGCGGCTTGCCTCCGCCGTTCGTGATCCAGGAGGCAGGCAGATCGGCGTACATGCCGCTGGTATACTTCCAGATCTGCTTTTCTTTACTATCCCAGACGTACAGATTGCCGCCATAGGTCGCCATCGGCAGATTCCCGTCGGCGGGCTCCATCCACTCGGTTTGATTGAGCTGGCTGCCGAGCCACTCGCCGCCGCTGCGCAGAAACACGCGGTAGATCGGCGTTGAAACATCGCCGCGATCAAACGCGATGATATTGCCCTCGCGCCAGAGCGCCTCGCGGATCGGATCGGCGACAAACGCGCTGATCTCCTGATCCGGCTTGAGCACTGGCTCCTGCTGCCCGCGCTCATACAGCACGCCGGACGCCCGGTCGAGATAAAAGAGCGGCGGATTGGTATCGCTGATCGACTCGGTTGTGCCAAGCACCACGCGCTCGATCAGGCCCTGACCGCCGGGCAGCGTGGCAACCGTGGTGAAATTATCGACGATGCCGATCTTGTTGATCTCGGCCAGCGCGCGATCGTAGTCGGTGCGGACGGATTCGTAGCGCGCCCAGACCGCCTGCTTGGTCGTCGTGATCCGCCCGCTCTCAACCAGCACGCCGACCTCGCCGTTCAGCAAGGATTCCGCCGCCGTTAGCTGCTGCTGCGCCACCTGCGGATCGTCGGCTGCACGAGCGGCGGCAACTGCGCTGGTTACTTTATCCAGCGCGGTATCGATCGTCTGCTGATCGCTGCGCCGGTTCTGGTAGATGCCGACCGCGATCAACAGCGCAACCACGCCCACGATCAGAATAATGTTAAGCCAGGGCAGCGGCGGACGCTGGCGGCGGTAGGACAAACCCTTCAGTCGCAATCCCTGGGCCGGCTTGGGCTCTGCCGGACGCGCGGTTCGCCGGGGCACGTTGGCCAGCCCGCCCATAAACGTCGCAAAGAGCGCGTGGACCGGCATCAGCATACGATCGCCCATAGTCGGCGGCGGCACGGCTGGCTTGCGAGGAAGCGCCGCGAAATCGACGGGCATGCCGGTGTTATCGGAAAGATCGATCTGGCGGTTGCGGCGCGGCACGGCCGGCGGTCTGACCATTCCGCCGTAGTCGCCCTCGCCCAAAAACGCGCTCGGCGGCAGCGGCATCACGTCGGCAACCGGCAGCATGTCCATCAGCGTAAGCGGAGCGGATGTCTGACCATTGGATGCGGGAGCGGGCGCCACAGCGGCAACCGCCTGCTCCTGAAGCACAGCAGCGGTCTCGCCCGAAGGAAGCGCTGAGCCATTCGATCGCGATTTTGCGCCGCGAGAGCCACGCCCGAGCCAGCCACCCAGGCGACTGGTCACGGCTCCATGCTCGGCCTGTGGCTCGGGTAGGCCGGCCGGCTGCGAAGGCTGATCGTGAACTTCGGGCGCAGCGCCCGGTACGGCCTCGATCACGATTGCGTGGGCCTCGGGCAGATTGGCGGCACGGCACAGGCCATACAAATCTTCGGCGATCGACGCGGCATCCGCATAACAGATCAGCTGCTCGGCCTCGTGCTTGCCCAGCAGCCGCACGACGTTGGACGAGCAAAGCACCAGCGTATCGCCGGGCTGCATTACCGAGCGAAAAAACTCAGGCTCAGAGCCCAGGCTGGTGCCAAGCGATCCCTGGCGATGCGTGGCCGTCACGTCCAGGCCATTGGTCCAGGACGGCGGCACGGGCAGCGCGCGCAGCTTCCCGGCGTGCGCGATAAACGCCTGCGAGGGCGGAACCTGCGTCACGAACACATCGGTGCCATGAATAACCGCGCAGGTCACGCCGACATGAGCGCGCTTGTGCGGCGGCGCGCTAAAATTATGCTGATACAGGGCGGCGTTGGCAGCCTTGAGCGCGTGGCGTAGCGACGACGTGATGCTCATCGAGCCGTCGGCATAAAAAGCCTCGCGGATCTTCTGGGCGACCAGCGCACACGCCTGGCGTCCGCGAGCCACATCGCCCTCGGCCTCGACGACCAGCACCAGCTGGCCTTTGCGCGCGTCGGGCGAGAACGGCGAGCGTGGCGCGCTCACGACGATCATGTCGCTGTGCGTCTGGCGGATGCCGCTGACGAGACCCCACTGACTGATTGTTGTATGAAATTTGGACATCGTGTGTCTGCGCTATGTTGCGTAAAGGTGAGCCTTCAAGGCACCGACGAGCCGCGCTCATCAATGCGGTACCCATCGATTATAGCAACCTGACGCTTACACGTCCAACGACCAGCCGCGCAGCGCGTCCAGCCAGTGGTGATTCGTCAGATCGAAGTGTACAGGAGTCACCGAAATGTAACCATTGGCGACCGCTGCGGTATCCGTACCCTCAGTGAGATCGCCCTCTGGCTCGCCGCCGCCCAGCCAGTAGTAGGGCCGGCCACGCGGATCATGGCGGACAACCAGCTCATCGCGGTAGATCCGCCGCCCGAGCTGCGTTACGACTACGCCGCGAATGTCGGCGCGCGGCACATTCACGTTGAGCACCACCTCCGGCGTCAGCTTGCGCTCGACCGCGATCTTAGCCAGTCGGGCCGCGAACGCCGCAGCCGGCTTGAAATCAGCATCTTTGCGGCCATCCAGCGATACCGCGATTGCGGGAACGCCCATCGTCGTACCTTCGCGAGCGGCCGCGACCGTGCCGGAGTAGCTCACATCGTTGCCGAGATTCGGCCCGATATTGATGCCCGAAACCACCAGATCCGGTCGTCGCTCCAGAACTCCGAGCAGTGCCAGCGCAACACAATCGCCGGGCGTGCCACTGCATACAAAGCCTTCTTTGCCATCGGCCATCGTCACCGGATCGACGCGCAGCGGATCGAAAAGCGTACGCGCAGACGAGGCCGCGCTCCAGTTGCGCTCGGGCGCCACCACGACCGTCTCGGCGACCGTGTCGAGAGCCTGGCGCAGCGCGAGCAATCCCGGACTCTGGATACCATCATCGTTTGTTACAAGAATATACATGTAGCTCCTCGTGTACCTCACAGGATACCTTTATCCCGGCAGCAAAGCAACAACCACAGGCAGCACCTGTGGTTGCGCAACGATCAAGAGCAGTTAAAGCTAATCGTCACAGCCCCGTTCAACCGCGCCATCGTCGTCATCGCAGTCACAATCGCGGAGCACCCGGCTATCGTCGTCATCGTCGCGGGGACACGGCGTAGCGGTTGGCGCTTTGGTCGGCGCTGCGGTAGGAGCCGCCGTCGGCACAGCCGTTGGCAGCAGCGGTAGGGGCGGCAGCGGCAACGGCGGTAGCGCGGTCGGCAGCAGCGGTGGCAGCGTCGGCAGCGGCAGCAGCGGCGGCTGTGTGGGTGCTTCCGTAGGCGGAGGCGGCGAGGTCGGCGCGGTAGTTGGCGCAGGTGGCTGGGTTGGCGCTTTCGTCGGCGCCGGCCGATCCGTCGGCTTGGGCGGGGGCTTATCGGTTGGCTTGGGCACAGCAGTCGGCTCGGGCGGACGCGCAGTCGGCGGCACAGAAGTGGGCTCGGGCGGACGCGCAGTCGGCTGAGCTTTGGGCGGCGCAGGCTTGTTATTGCCGGGCTGGGGACGATCGGTTGGCTTAGGCGAGGTCGGCGCTGGGCGCGAATCGGCGGTTGGCGCGGCAACCACGGGCTCGGGATTGGCAGCCGGCGGGCTGGTCGGTTGACTCGTCGCCGGCACAGCGGAAGGCGCGGCCGGGCGCGTCGTCGACGTGGGCCGAAGCCGGGTCGGCGTGGTGCCAGGCTGTCGCGCGGATGCTGCCGGCGAGGTGCTGCGGGCAGAAGGACGCGGCACAGCGGTAGCAGTCATCACCGGCCCATCGATCTGTAGCACAGGTGTGGGAACGGGCTCCTCGCCGAAGAATTCGAGCGTGCGCTCAAAGAAGCCGGGCTCAGTCGGGGCGAGCTGCTGATACTCAAGCGGCAGCTTACTGATCGCATCCGGCGGCATAGTTGGCCGCGAGGTCGGCCTGATCCAGACCAGCTCACCCCTGGGTGTGATCCGAACGCTGGAGTCGCTGGCGATCGACCAGCCGACAACGCCACAGATGCCCAGACAAGCAGCGGCGATCAGTGTTTGCAGGCGGGAAGCAGGAGCGATCTCACGCCAGCTATGGAGCAATCGGGCCATCTTCGTCCTTCGGGTACAACCCAAAAAACTATCGGCGCGGCCCGGAGTAGAATGCAGGTAGATGGGCAGCTCTAGCGCCAGTCTTCAGCTATTGTAGAAGAAGCGTTTAAGTGTGTCAAAGCCTCGTGGATCACATACGTGATCAAACATCAAGGCAGATGCAGATCATTTACACTTCTTGAGCGGACCTTGCCCACCAGGACAATCTGTAGGCTTGGGCTCCTTGGTCGGCTTAGGCTCCTTGGTCGGCTCAGGCACCGCCGTTGGCTCGGGCGGCGTGGTCGGCACGGCTGTCGGCTCCGGCACTGCCGTTGGTATGGCTGTCGGCTCCGGCACCGCCGTTGGTATGGCTGTCGGCTCGGGTACCGCCGTTGGTACAGCCGTCGGCTCGGGTACCGCCGTTGGTATCGCCGTTGGCTCCGGCACCGCCGTTGGTACAGCTGTTGGCTCCGGCGCTCGTGTCGGCTCCGGCACTTTCGTGGGCTTGGGCGCTTTCGTTGGCTCAGGCACTTTCGTGGGTTTGGGCGTGCGCGTCGGCTCAGGCGTGCGGGTTGGCCGTGTGGTGCGGGTTGGCCGGGCGGTAGCGCTGGGGCGCGGAGTACTCGTCGCGGTCCGGCCAGGCCCCTGCGGCGGCTTCGGACCTGCGGTCGGCTGAGCGCTGGAGCTGGGCGGTGGCGTGCGTGTTGCTCCCGGCGGAACTGTGGTCGAGCTGGGCACGGCGGTTGCGGTTTGCGAAGGCCGGCGTGGATCGCCCGGACGTGCCGTCGGCGGAGCGCTGCCATCGGTGGGCTGCGCGGGCACAGACGACGCGGTTGCAGTTGTAGACTGGGTCGGCAGTGGCGCTGCGCTGCGACTCGGATCGGGCGTTGTCGGCGCACCTGGCGCTGGCGAAACAGGCCGCGCGCCGGGAGTGCGTGTCGGAGTCTGGCCGGATCTGGCTGTCGCAGTGACACGCGCTGATGTTGCCGGCGTAGCTGTCGCGGAGGACGATCCAGTGGCGGCAGGCGTGCCCGACGCCTGGGCCTCACCGCCGACAACCAGCTCGGGCAGGGACTCAAGCACAGGCCGGGAAGGGCCGGCCTCAAGGCCAAAAAAATCCAGCACCCTGGCGGCGACACCGGGGCGCGGCGAAGCCGATGGTGTTGGACCAGATGCTGTTTGATCGAAAACGGCCGGCAGCGCCGTGGGCGTATCGGTGGGCGCGATCCAGACCAGGCTGCCGTCAGGCGTAATCGTGAACGTCGTTCCACGAGCGATCGACCAGCCGACAGCGCCGCTAATAGACAAACAGATCACCAGCAAGAGAGCTTGCAGGCGCTGCTGTGGACCCAGGTGCAACCAGAGGGCGCGAAATCGCTGCATCTCTCCCATCCTCTCGACGAGCCAAGAAAAACACTGCTTGCCCAGGAACGGGGAGAGTGGAGGTGCAAGGGCAGACGTGGACATCATTGTAGAGGCTAGATCACTTGCCGTCAATCGTCGGATTGTGCCAAAAATGTTCGTGCGGCCAAAGTGCCACAGCCTACCAGACGCTGCCCGCTCGCCACTCGACACTCAGGGGCAGATCGAGATCCAGATGCGGTGGAGTTTGGGGCAGGCGCAGGATCATCACCTGCTCGTTCGGCGTTCGCTGGCTGCCCTGACTGGTCCGTGCGCTGAGCGGGCCGCGCCATAGCTCCCAGCCCAGCCGCTCATAGAACGCTACCCGCGACGTCGCCAGGCCGCCCAGGTCGTAATCCTGGATCTGATCCGCCAGCCGTCGCATCATAGCGCCGCCGATGCCGTATCCCTGGTAGGCCGGCAGCGTAGCGACCGCGTCGACATAGGCCGTGCGGAGCGGAGGTTGCTCACCAGGCTGCAACCAGCGCGGCATCCAGACTGCATGGCCGATCAGGAGATCGTCGAGCCGCACCAGCATATGCGAGGCGGTTGCGGGAACCAGATCGAAGAGCGCGCCGAAATCCTGGGCAAACGCCGCCGTACACAAGCGCACAATTGCAGCGCGCTGGGCAGCATCCAGCGTGGTTGTGAGAACCACCTCGACGCGCAAATGTCCAAGCAGCATCTGAGTCATTAGCCTATTGTACACCTATCGCATGATGCGGTTCTGGTGAAATTATCGCCTCATGCGTCGCCAGGAGCCGGCTTGCGGGATCAGCGGAAGCAGCGCCGTCACCACGAACGAGCACAAACCTGAAGATCGAGGTTCGTTTCGCATTTAAGGACTCAGATATAAGTTATGGGCATAGACAAACACCCCACGTTTTGAAATAACTGCTCTGCCCTGCTGGAGCACTCGAAGTGCCGGCTGCGTGCCCCGACTCCGTGTGCCCACCTGGTGACAGATCATGCAACTGCTCGAACGCGAATCCTGCCTGGATAGATTAGATACGGCCCTGCGACATGCGATCGCAGGAGCAGGCCGTGTAGTCCTGATCAGCGGCGAGGCCGGCATCGGCAAAACAACGCTGGTCGAACGATTTGTGCACGGGCGGAAACATTGCGTCCGCGTGCTGTGGGGCGCGTGCGATGCCCTGTTCACGCCGCGTCCGCTCGGCCCACTGCACGATATGGCCGCGCAGCTTGAGGGAAGCCTGCCGGCGCTCCTGCGCGCGGACACGGATCGCAGCGCTGTCTTTGCCGCCGTGCTCGCCGAGCTGCATCAAAACCCCGTGATCGCGATCTTTGAAGATGTCCATTGGGCAGACGAGGCCACGCTCGATCTGCTGCGGTTTCTTGGCCGCCGTATTGCCCGCGCCAGCGCGCTGCTTGTGCTGACGTACCGCGACGACGAGCTGGGGCTGTCGCATCCTCTGCGCTCACTGCTCGGCGATCTGACCACAGCGCCGACGACACAGCGCCTATCGCTGCCGCCGCTCTCCTTCCAGGCCGTGCAAGCGCTGGTCGGGAAGCGACCGATCGATGCGTGTAAGCTTCATCGCCAGACTGGCGGCAATCCGTTTTTTGTCACCGAAGTGCTCGCCAGCGACGGCGATCGCTTGCCGTCCAGGATCAGTGATGCTGTGCTCGCCCGGACTGCACGTCTATCGCCACTGGCCATGGAGGCGCTGCAAGCTTCTGCCGTGATCGGGCCACGCATCGAGCCCTGGCTCCTCGCAGAGATCGCCGGCGTAGAGGATCAACCGATCGACGAGTGCCTGTCAAGCGGCATTCTGGTTGCGCAGGGCGAACTGCTGGCGTTCCGGCATGAGCTGGCACGCCAAACGGTACTTGATGTTATCTCGCCGCTGCGCCGCATGGCCCTTCATCGCATGACGCTGCAAGCGCTCAAAGCAACGCCCGCCACCCATAGCGATGTAGCGCGACTGGCGCACCATGCAGAGAGCGCTCGCGATCGTGAGGCGGTGCTGGCATACGCGCCGGCCGCTGCCGAGCAAGCCGCCGCCGCCAGCGCACATCGTGAGGCGGCAGCGTTGTACGCGCTGGCTCTGCGTTTCGCCGCCGATCTGCCACCCGCCGAGCACGCCGCACTGCTTGAGCTTTATGCGCGGGAATGCCATCTGATCGACCAGCGCGATACCGGCATGCAAATGCTACGTGCGGCGCTACAGCTCTGGCGCGAGATCGGCAATCCACTGCGTGAGGGCGCGATCTTAGCGCTAATGGCAGGCACGCTGATCGGCCTGGGACAAGATGGCGAGGCCGACCAATGCGCTCGTGCCGCGATCGACATTCTTGAAGCGCAGCCAGAAAGCCTTGAGCTGGCAAAATCCTATAACACGCGCGCCACGTTGGAAATGATCAGCCACAATTTTGACGAAGCGATCGCCTGGGCCGAAAAAAGCATTGTTCTTGGCGAACGTTTAGCCAACAATTCTATTCGTTTCACGGCTCAAAACATCCTCGGATCGAGCGCGCTGTACCTGAATTACGAGCACGGCTGCCGGCAGCTTGAGCAGATCCAGGCCGCAGCGCACGCAGCCGGCTACAAGGCGGCAGCCGTGCATTCCTTTGCTCAGCTGGGATCAATCTCCAGCGAGTTGTATTATTTTCGTCAGGCTGAGCGCTATCTTAGCGCTGGATTGGCTTATGCGACACAATACGGCTTGCACCGGCTACAGTTTTATATGCTGGCCTGGCAAGCGTGGACACATCTGCATCTGGGCGCGTGGCATGAGGCGGTCGAGGCAGCAGATGTAGTGGTGAGAGATGCCAGTCTGTCAACCGCGAGTCGGCTGATGGCGTTGATCGCTCTGGGACGACTACAAGCCCGTCGCGGCGAGCCGCAGGCCCAGGCTGTGCTCGACGAAGCCTGTGAGCTGGCGCAGCACATGCATAATATCGACCGTCTGGGGCCGCTCTATACTGCCCGAGCTGAAGCTGCCTGGCTAGCCGGTGATCGTGCGGGCGCGATCGCAGCGGCGCGGGCAGCGTATGATCTGGCCGTGAGTAAACAGCATCCCTGGTTCGCCGGTGAGTTGGCCTTCTGGCGCTGGCGGGCCGGCGATGCGGTGGAGCTGCCGCCATGGACGGCCAGGCCATTCGCGCTGCACATCGCCGGAGACTGGGGCGGGGCTGCCGACGAATGGCAGCGGCTGGGCTGTCCCTACGAGCAGGCCCGCGCTCTGGCCGACGGCGACTACGACGCGCAGACAGTCGCGCTGACGATCTTTGAGAAGCTCGGCGCCCAGCCTGCCGCAGACGATCTGCGCCGCAAGATGCGACGCGATGGAGCGCTGCGCATTCCGCGCGGGCCGCGATCCTCAACCCGTCAGAATCCGTTTGGCCTGACATCGCGCCAGATGGACATCCTCTACCTGCTTGGCGCGGGCTTGAGCAACGCCGAGATTGCCGAGCGGCTCTACATCTCACCCAAAACTGTCGATCATCATGTATCCGCCGTCCTGTCCAGGCTTGACGTTCCTTCGCGCAAAGCCGCCGCCGCGCTGATCCGGCAGCATCTCTCCTCCTTCCAACATGGGGAGCAACGGACACCAATCTAGGGAGCGCCTCCCGATGCGCCGCCGCCTGCTCAGGTATATCGTAAATTCTCACCAGGGTAGAACGATACCCTGAGCAAGCAAACCCAATGGCTACACAAGGAGGATCTACCATGACTATTTGGGATGATATGGTGAGCGCAGTTGAGCACTACCCTGAGGAATCCATCGTTCTGCGGATCGTTGAGTTTAACCCACGGGGAAATGAGCTTAACGTGCTCGATGAGGCGACATTCAGGGTCGAGATCGACAACCGGGGACCGCTCAGCCTGACCGGCGTAACGCTGCGGATCAAAGGCTTGAACGAAGTAACCGTCGCCAACAGCGAGGACGCAGAGGAGTTCGACCCTGAGTTCATCACTGATCCACTGCCGACCATCAGAGGACACAACATGGCGCCGACGCTCACTGACACCTTTAAGCTGAAGGTGCCCAACGAGACGGGACCAAGAATGCTCGTCCAGGCGACACTTGAGACGTGGAATCCCACGCTGCTGCACATCCTGAACGACCACAGCGATCCGTTTGAGGACGGGCCGCCGAGGGCAACATGGTCTGCCGACATCTTAGACAAGTGAACTAGCGCTCGAATTGAAGGACGCAGCCTATTGGTTATGCCAGCACAGCGGCGAACGAGGACGATTGAGTCGTTTCTGTTCATCGATAGTGCTGGCATATCACCTCACATGTAAGCAAAGAGCAGTCAGCTGCTCCGGCAGTAGCCGCTATTGCGTCTAAATATAGGGAATGCCGCGCGCCAATATAGGGAGCGCCTCCCGATGCGTCGCTGTGCCTACAGCTTTATTCTGTTACTCACCGGGTCAAGCGACCCGCAACAAGCAGTCCCAGTGATTATTCAAGGAGGCAACAGTATGGAATTCTCTGAAGGTATGACCCCAGCACCAGATACCCATTCTCACCCCAATGTGGAGCTGGAAATTGTCGAGGTTAATCCCGCGGGAGTGCTGATCATAAACCAGATCGTCCATTTCAGGGTTAAGGTCACGAACAATGGCCTGCTTCCTCTCGATGGCGTCACACTCCTGATCAAGGGGTTGAACGGCGCGACCGTCGCGAACAACGGAGCCATAGCGCCATTCGTCTCTGAGTTCATTACGCAGGAGCTGCCGATGATCACGCCTCGTGGTGGTTCCCAGCTTACCGTTCCCTTGAAGTTCAAAGCTCCTGCCGAGCCGCAGGATCGACAGAAGCTGGTCTCGGCGAAGCTGGAAGGATCGCAGGCCAGCCTGGATGGCATCAAGAGGGAGCGCAGCGGCTCACAAGAGGACGCGCCGCCTAAGGCGACCTACGCCGCCAAAGTCAGGAGCAACTCGACTGGAGGAGACCCTGATTCAACTCCGGGAGACCCCGAATCAACTCCGGGGGAGCCCGATTGAAAGATGAGCACAACCATGCAAGACTTAATCACTGAGCCGGCTACAAGTGATGCTCGCCGCATCACTATCACCGTGTCATTCGCCGGCGTCGAGCGCGAAGTCGCGATCTTCATTCCATCGAGCTATGTAGCAGATACAGCTATGCCGCTCGTCTTTGCGCTCCACGGCGGCAGCGGCGACGCCAGCGTCATGTACGCTCCCGACAAGCGAATCGTGGCGCACGCCGAGCGCGACGGCTTTATCGCGATTTTTCCAAATGGCCTGCCGCGATCGAACAAGCCCCACAGCCAGAATTACTTCTGGGACGATCCGATCAATCAAAGCTATATGGCGTTTCTAATGGACGAAATCAGCACGCGCTATACGATCGACCCCAGCCGCATCTATTTCATCGGGTTTTCGGGCGGCGCGAAGCTGATCTATAACCTGGCCTGCGACCCGCAGATCTCAGCGCGGATTGCTGCCATCGCGACGGTAGCTGGCGCTATCGGCGGTAAACCTGTGGAGCCTGCCGCTGCTCCGTGGACAATAATCGATCCCAGCATCACCGGTGGCGTTGCTATGTCTGCGTATCTGGTGCAGGGCAGGAACGACCGGCATTTCCCGATCGAGGGCGGCTTCGACAACAAAGGCGAATGGATTCTCGTCGGCTTTGCGACCAAGGTTGCGATCTGGCGGCATTTCACATCCGCACACGACGAGACGGCCTACCCGGGAACGCTGCCGGCCAATGTCAGCGCACAAACCTGGACTAATCCAAACAGCGGGCACAACGTCGTCGCAGTTGTCGACGATGGGCTGGCCCATCACTGGCCGCACTGGGATGTGATGGGCGAGATCTGGCGCTTTTTTCAAGCCATGCCTCCCCGGCAAAGCAGCCAGAGCAGCGCCTGATCACGATCCAGAGAGTATCAGCTTGTATCTGGAGCCTGTAGTGAAGCAGTGTGATTTATATTGCTACGTCGGAATAGAAAAATCAGCAATGCCTCCGCTCCTAGAGCGGAGGTTCTTATTTCTAAGCTTCCAACGCTATAGGAAGGCTTGCTCGGAAAAATATAACGTTTACTCGGAAAAAATGCAGGATTCTATATTTTGGTCGGAAAAAAGTCGTTTTCAAATACTGGTCAAGGCCAGACCAATGGATAAGGTAACTGGTGGTCTATCCTGCCCTGGGTATGGCAAGATAGACCAGCAGCGCAATGGTGCTCCACATTACAATTGATCGCTTCCTATGCAGATGGTGTAGGAGCATCAATCCACAGCAGCCACATAGATGGGAGTACCGAGCACAATCCGGGGAGTCGTCGTCAGCATAGCTTCAATCGCCTGTCTCTGCTGTGCGCTCAGGTCAAGGTGTCTGATCCATGCTTTCAGCTCGCTTAGTGTGGGCTGCTCCAACTGGGGAAACCTGCGCGCGACGAACTTAAGCTGCTGGGTGGGAAATCGCTCAGGAGTCTCGCGCATGGTCTCAACATTAATCAGCTTGCCATGGGCAAGGCCAAGCGCAAACAAGTAGTCGGCACTGGTCTTGGTCGTCGGGTCCCAGCTTGAACCATACTGTGACGAGATACGAATTGCCTGCAATATGCCTGGATGAGACGAGCCGCCGGACCCACCCCACTCCTGTGGAATCCGCATTTTTGTTAGCGCATGCGGCG
>DASWTQ010000740.1:0-6454 GCA_036402055.1 Herpetosiphonaceae bacterium | reverse complement strand
TCAGGATAGCATGGGCTGGCCGCGCGGATCAGAAAGAAATACTGGTGCTCGGTAGCGGGATGGCAACAATGGTGTTCACAGACTATGTGGTGAATCGTGAATGGTTGACAACCACAGGTGGTGCTTTTGTTACACTTCCCTGGATGCGCACACGGTATCCTGTTCGACACGACTCGATTCAATCGTGTGCGTTGTTCAAACAACATGCGTTCGCGGGCGTTCCAGCTGGTTCTGCCTCCTTCCTGACTGTCATTCCTGCATGATGATGCCGCCTGCTGCATTGCGAATGACTCGATCAAGACTCCACGCGCATGATCCGACGACCCACCATGTGTTGGTCCTCGACGCATGCCGTCATGCTCTGCCGGTCCAGCCACTCGCGTACTCCCTGCGGAAAGGAGGATGGATGATGTCGGGCAGCGATAACATGGCGCTTGTTCAACGCTTGTTTGAGGAAGTCTGGAATCGCGGGAACGAGGACGTACTGGACGAAGTCCTGATCGCCTCGTCGCACGAGCCATCAGGACCACAGATCTTTCCAGATACGACGCAGTTGCGCATAACGATGCGGATGCTGCGGGCAGCAGTGCCGGATTGGCAGGTCACGATCGAAGAAATCATTGGCCTGCCTGACCGCGTGTTCGTTCGCTGGCATGCTGCCGGGACGCACGGTGGCCCCTTCATGAGCCTGGCACCCACTGGGCGACGTGTCACGGCAAGCGGAGTCAGCATGTTCCACATGGCGCACGGGCGAATCCAGGACGCGCGCGTGATTCGCGACAGCGTCAGTATGTTCCGACAAGTCTGTACAGCGCTCACGAGTGAGTCTGCGGCACAAGCACCGGCTGGGGGCAGAACAAAGAGGCCAGGCGCAGGGGCGGCTTGAGGCCCTGGAGGTAGGAGTCTAGGATTGCGATTGAGCACACGCCGCAGCCACAATCGGATGTGACGTTTGGTATGTGTTGTCGCTCAGCGCGTAGTTGGATCGTCGATCTCCCTTCCTCCTTGCGCGATGTATTTCCTCACTTCATGGCTTAGCCAATACCGCCACGAAGGAGCATGAGTCGTTCTGTTTGTGACGCTCGCCGGTACACTAGCTGTTCATGCTTGTGCTTCGTGGATGTCCGCCAGCGCTTCAGGACCGCGACTGAGCTGGAAGAGCCCGCGCGCGATCAGGAGGTACCAGACCAGCAGCACCGCGAGCGATACCAGCGAGAGCACGACGCCAATCACCGGCAGGAACAGGCCGAGCGCCGCGATGTTCCCGACGATGCCGAAACATCCTGTGATCTTGCCGAAGCTCGCGCTCCGCAGCATGACGACGGAGATCATTACTGCGGCCACGCACCAGAGCACAAAGCTCAGGTTGAAGGCGGTTCCCTGGTAGCTCCAGCCGGGAATGAGCATGGGTGGAGCAAATGCCCCCAGATAGGTGGTCAGCATCGACTGTCCAGCCGCGACCAGGGTCAATCGCTCAGCATCTGTTGTTGCAGCGGCGTATTGCTGACTCAAGGCCAGCATCTCGAAGACCCTGGTTGATGCGAAGTAGGTTGCGATCGCGACCAGGCCGAGCGTTGCAGCAAGCGCCGTCAGCGACGCGCTCGTGCGCCGAAGGGCGATGAAGAGCGCGAGAACGACCGGGATGAGCGCAATATAGGCCACCAGAATCAGGAGATCGAGGCTCAGCATCCCACGGAGCCAGTTGTCTTGAAACAGGGCGAACCACTCCGTCACGGTTGCTTCCGATGGAGGCGGCCACACGATAAACGAGACGACGCCGGCGACCGTCATGGCGGCGGTGATCAGCGCATCTGCCGCGCCCGTGAGGTACAGCCCGTTCCATTGGGCGTTGGCGCTTAGAACAGCCGACTTATCTCGGTCCCGCTGGCTTGCGGGGAGGAGTCCTGCGTTAGCCGGTTGCATGATCATGCTCCTTTCTCATGTTGCTGCCCAATGAGATGGTTCTACCATGTTGGCTAACAGTTCCGCCTATGCACTAGCTCGATCTAGATGAGATCTCCGATCCAACTCCTTGACCTGACCCTGGACGTACGTGGAGTGCGCCAGTTTGCCGCTGGAGATCGCGGGCGAATCCGGTCACGATGGTGGTGAACAGCAAGCTAAACGCGGCCAGCATCGCGATCGTTACCATCCAATCTGGGTTGGTCATACCGACGAACGCGTGGATGAGGAGCGAGCCGGGCATCAGGAACAGCCAGGCCATAACACCGGCGGTCAGCGACCACGGCCAGAGTGCGCTGAGCCAGCGCAGGAGATCGGGTGAGAGCACGGTGTGCGCCCTGGCCAGCGGTGCGTTGATGCGGGTGGCAACGAGTCCCAGGATGACTCCCAGCAGCGGTGGGCCGAAACCACCGCCGACCAGCAGCAGAATCAAGGAGAGGAGCATGAGCACCACGCCCCCGTACTTCCGCTGAACAAACACTGTCGTCCACACGAGGAAGAGCAGGGAAACGCCGATCGCCAGGATGCCGGTGAGGCGCAGGTTCGGCACGATCGTCAGCGCCGGCTCTCCATTGAGGATGCGGAAGAACTCCGCATCCGGCCAGGACTGGATCACCAGCCCGGCGGGTGCGCGGTTGCCTTGCAGGATTTCGCCGATGCCATGTTCGATCCCGGCCAATCCGGCCAGGGTGCCAAAGCTCGCAACCGTGACGCGTGTCGCGCTACGCATGGTTACACCTCCTGGTGCACTGCCGGCTGAAACTGCTCAGCCAGATCGTTGGCCCAGGCGCGGATCGCCGACCAGTCCCGCGCGTCGCTGGCCGGTGCCTTCCCAGCAAGGACATTGAGTGGGAAGTGGAGCTTCGCCGGATCGAACACGCCGCCAAACAGTTCACAGGCGACCGGCGTCAGCCAGGGAAACCTGGCCAGTTCGCTCGTGAGTTGCGCCCGCGAATCTTGCCACTCTTTGGCATCATGCGGATCATGCACGGGTCCGAGCGCGAACATCGCCACGGGCCGTTCTGTCAGGGCGGCGCGGTGCCGCGCTAGGAACCGGCGTGCGTCGGTGTGCCACCGGAACATCATCAGCGGGGTACCCAGGATGACCGCGCTATAGCCTGCCAGGCTCCGCACCTCTCGCATAGGTTGAAGCTCGGTGGTAAGCCCCTGCTCGCGCAGTGCCGACGCGACAACCTCGGCCACTTCTTGGGTTGAACCGTAGCGTGTGGCATACGCTACCAGCACCGTTGTGTTCATGATATCCTCCTTCGTTCAGGAACGGTAAGGACTCTATGGGATCGATGGCGTGCGTACGGAGCTGTCAGGCGGACGAAGACGGGGTAGATCATGGCGGTCTACCCCGTCTCACGGTGACGCGCTAGCCTGCGATTACCTCTGGTGCGGCGTGGGCTCGTTGGTGGAGATGCCGAAGATCGTGTAGAGCGGGCAGAAGCCGACAATACTCGTCACCAGCAGCACGGCGGCGATGATGCCGAAGAACCACACGGCCCAGGTTGCGGTGATGTAGCCCAACGCATACAGGACCGCGATCGCGACCGCGATGGCCAGGCGGATCATGCGATCGACAATGCCCATGTTGCGTGTCATAAAACCCCACCTCCTTTGGTGGAATCACCAGGAAGTATCCCCCGCTCCTCATCTTCGCTATAGATCCAGTGTACGGCTCGACATAGGGTTTGTGCGTGAAGATCAGGCTACCTCCCGTGATGGTCTGTTGTCGCGCTCACGCCGGTGCTGAGCGTGCTTTGATCGGCCGTGGCATGAACATTCTCAGCGCATCGTGAAGAGATCGTTACGTGGCACTATCAGGTGTTTACCCACAGGGACGGCATGGTCGCGTACGATCAGAGTGCTGACGTGCCACTGTCGCACGCGCTTGGCCGTCGTGGTCGAGACCCAAACGCATGTGGCGATAGCAGCACCGATGTACTGGAGATACACACCTCATGGTTGTGTCATCCTCGACACGTGTAGCGGACCGTCCCTGTCGTCCCCGGATGGTCCGCTGCTGTTTATACAGGGCGAGCACCGCATCTCGCCGAAGGAGGTCAATCATGCGTTGGATTCGCTGGTTCCATGACATCGGCATTGACGATGTGCCGCTGGTCGGCGGCAAGAATGCCTCGTTGGGTGAAATGTTGCGCGAGCTGGGCGCTGCGGGTGTGCGGGTGCCAGACGGCTTTGCGATCACCGCCGAAGCCTATCGCTGGTTCATCCAATCGAATGCGTTGGAAGCGCCGATCCGGACGATTCTGGCCGACTGGCAGCGCGATGATGTCGAAGAACTCGCACGGCGCAGCAAGCGCATTCGCAATCTGATCCTCAAAGGGAGCCTGCCGACGGAGCTGGTGCTGGAGATCATCGAAGCGTATACCGCGCTGTCGGAATTGGCCTGCACCGACGATGTGGAAGTCGCGGTGCGCTCGTCGGCGACGGCCGAGGATCTGCCCACCGCCAGCTTCGCCGGACAGCAAGAAACCTATCTGCATGTCCACGGTGAGGCCGAGCTGCTGGATGCCGTCAAAAAAGCGTTTGCGAGTTTGTTTACCGCCCGTGGCATCAGCTATCGCGCCGACATGGGTTTCGATCAGTTCAAGGTCGCGCTGTCGGTTGGCGTGCAGCAGATGGTACGCTCGGATCGCGCCAGCTCCGGCGTGATCTTTACGCTCGACACCGAGACCGGCTTTCGCGATGTCGTCTATCTCACCTCGATCTGGGGGCTGGGTGAGAACATCGTGCAGGGTCGGGTGATGCCAGATGCTTTTTCCATCCACAAGCCGACGCTCCAGCAGGGCTTTCGGCCGATCGTCGGCAAGCAGTGCGGGGCCAAAGAGTTCAAGTTGATCTACGACGAGACCGGCCACCGGCTGAAGAACGTGCCGGTACCGCAGGTCGAGCGGGATCAGTTCTCGATCACGGATGATGAAGTGCTCCAGCTGGCACGCTGGGCGCTGGCGATCGAGGCGCACTACAGCCGCAAGCGCGGGACCTCCACGCCGATGGACATCGAGTGGGCCAAAGATGGCGATACCGGCGAGCTGTTCATTGTGCAGGCGCGGCCGGAGACGGTGCATAGCCAGAAACACACGCCGGCCCTCGATGTGTATCATCTGACGGAAGCGGGCACGGAGCTGGTACATGGCCTGGCGATCGGCGATGCCATTGCCGTTGGTACGGCACGGGTGATTCGCGATCCCCGCGCTATGGAGGCGTTCCAGCCCGGCGAGGTGCTGGTTACCGAGATCACCAACCCCGACTGGGAGCCGATCCTCAAGATCGCGGCGGGTGTGGTGACCGAGCGCGGCGGCCGCACGTCGCATGCGGCAATTGTCGCGCGTGAGCTGGGCATTCCGGCGGTGGTTGGTGCTGAACACGCCACCAGGGCGATCGCAACCGGCGAGACGGTGACGGTAGCGTGCTGTGAGGGCGAGATCGGGCATGTCTATGCCGGGCCGCTGTCGTATGAGCTGGAGCACATCGATCTGCACACGCTGCCGCAGATCTCCACCCGGATCATGATGAACGTCGGCAATCCCGAGCAGGCGTTCAAGCTGGCGCAGCTGCCCAGTGACGGCGTCGGCCTGGCGCGCATGGAGTTCATCTTCGCCAGCACGATCGGCGTGCATCCCCTGGCGCTTACCCGCTACAACGCTCTGCCGCGTGAGGTGCAGCGCGAGGTCGATCGGCTGACGCGGGGCTATGCCGACAAGACCGAGTATTTCGTGGACAAGCTGGCGCGCGGCATTGGAACGATCGCGGCGGCGTTCTGGCCCAAGCCGGTGATCTTGCGCTTCTCCGACTTCAAGACCAACGAGTACGCGCATCTCGTCGGTGGGGCGCAGTGGGAGCCCCACGAAGAAAACCCGATGCTGGGCTGGCGCGGAGCAAGCCGCTACTACCACCCCGACTACAAGGAGGGCTTCCTGCTGGAAGTGGCCGCCGTTAAGCGGGTGCGTGAGGTCTTCGGCCTGAACAATCTGATCCCGATGATTCCGTTCTGCCGCACGCCGGAGGAAGGCCAGCGTGTGCTCGATACCATGCGTCAGGGCGGCCTGGAGCGCGGCGTGGACGGTCTTGAGGTCTATGTCATGGCGGAGCTGCCGTCGAATGTGTTGCAGGCCGAGGCATTTGCCCGCATCTTCGACGGCTTCTCGATCGGCTCCAACGACTTGACACAGCTGATTCTGGGCGTCGACCGCGACTCGACCCGCATCGCGCCGCTGTTCGACGAGCGTAATGCCGGCGTGAAGCGCGCCATCGCCGATCTGATCGCGACCGTCCATCGCGCCGGGCGTAAGATCGGCATCTGTGGTCAAGCGCCATCGGATTATCCCGAGTTTGCGACGTTCCTCGTCGAGCATGGCATCGACTCGATCAGCCTGACGCCCGACGCCGTGGTGCGCACGCGGCTGCGAATCAGAGACGCTGAACAGGCGGTGCATGTGTAAGCCTCGCGGCGCGGCGATCCAGC
>DASWTQ010000739.1:0-16144 GCA_036402055.1 Herpetosiphonaceae bacterium | reverse complement strand
CCGTGACCGCCGAGCTAGCCGCGAACAGCTCACCACGGCTCGTACCATCACTGGACATCGCCCAGATCGTGCTGGCGGCGTCGGGCTCCGGCTCGCTGAGTCCGCCGCGAATCCCGATCGCCTCTGAGGGCGTGCGGGTGTAGATCAGCGTATCGCCCTCAACCGCCACCGCGCCGAGCGCCGAGCCCGTATCGCCCGAGAGCAGCGACTCGATCGAGCCCTGCGCCGAGCGGCGATGCAGCGTGTAGCTCAGGACCGTCTCTGAGGGACACTCCGCCGTGAGATAGACCAGCCCCGACGCCGTGAAGGCCAGCGGTCGATGCCGGTAGCCGCGCTTTTCAGCGGCAACCTGCGTGCCGTCAGGCCGCAGCAGCACCAGATCCGCGCCGTCGTCATTGGCGCGAAATGCCTCGATCGCCAGCAGCCCATCCGCCGGATCGACCACAAAGCCGCCCACGCCGCGATACGACGCGCCCGTCAGCAGCTGCGCCGTAACCTCACGCTCGCTGCCATCGGTGTCGCGCACAAAGATCACATTCTGATCGCTGTCGTTGCGGGCGCGATAGACCAGCCGCCCATCGGGCAGCCAGCCGGGCTGGAAGCGGCTCCACTCGTCCAGATCGCCGGTTGCGGGCGTGGCATCCCCGCCGACGACCGGGATCGTAAAGACTTGCAGCACCGAGGGTGGGCTCGACGCGACATTGGCCGTAAACGCGACAGTTCGGCCGCTGGCTGCAAAAACCGGCTCGGCACATCCACCGACATCGGCCAGCTGGCGCGGATCGGAGCCGTCAGGCTGCATCACCCACAGCGTGGCGCGCACATCGTAGGGCAGGCCAAACGGCTCGGCGTCGGCGGCAGCACGGCACACAGCCAGCAGCGAGCCATCCGGGCTGATCGCCAGGCCGGTCTCAAGCTCCGGCGTTTCGGCTACAGCCTGAGCCTGACCATTCTCGAAGCGATACACATCGCCGTTCTGAAGGAAGAAGACCGGCCGCGTCAGATCGGGAGCGCTGCCCTCAGCCTGACCGAGCGGATCGTTGTCCGGCGGATAGGTCGCGTTGCGTGCCACCTCGACGATAAGCTCGTTGTCTTGCACGCGCACCCGGAACGGTCGCGGCTCGCGCAGCCCGATACCCAGCAGCGCGCCCCGGCTTTCCAGCGGATCGGCGGCCAGCGAGACACGCTCAAGCAGACCGCCCGGCGTGATCTCGGCGGTCTCAGTCAGCGTCGAGGCGGCGAATAGATCGTCGTGCGCCCAATCGTCGAGCCGCAGCGCGATCACCGAGTCGCCGGGCGCTTCCGTGGTGCCGTAGCCGGCATCGGTGGGCCAGGCAGCGCCGAACATGCAGCTTGCCGAGCCGTGCAGCAGGCCGGTCGTATCGGTGAAAACAAAAGTAACTTGCTCAAACTGCGGCAGGTCGGCGGCGCGAATCTCACTCAGCCGCCCGCTAAAGCGCGCGCCGTCCACCGGACCGAATTCACGCCGGCAGTACGAAACATCGACCAGATTCGGGTCGTCTTCGGCAACCGTGGTTGCGGTCTCTTCGCTGGGCGCTACGGTCTCCACCGGAGCGGCGGTGACAGTCGCCGTGGGGCTGGCGGTCGCGGTTGGCTGCGCGATCGTCGGCTGCGGCGTGAGCGCGTTCGCGGTCTGACGGTTGATCGGAGCGGGCGGCGGTGTCGAGTCTACAGCGCAGGCCGCCAGCAGGCAGAGGCAGATCGCCAACAACCAGCGATGTTTCACGGCTATGCCCGCTCGCCCTGGTTGACTTTGATCCAACCACGGCGCATTGCGAAAACCACGGCCTGAGTTCGGTCGTTGACGGCGAGCTTGCGCAAGATCGACGAGATATGGTTTTTAACGGTCTGATTGCTGATGTTGAGCCGCACCGCGATCTCTTTGTTGGTGCGGCCGGCGGCGACCAGCTCCAGCACCTCGATCTCACGCGGCGACAACGGCGAGTAGATGTTATCGCCCTGCTCTTCGGCGCTCAGCGCGCGAAACTCTTCCAACACCGACGCGGCCATCTGCGGCATCGACAGGACGAGATCGTTGATCGGATAATCGCCACGGCGCACGTTTTGCAGCACTTTCAGCAGATCTTCCCACGGCACGTTGCGGGGAATAAATGCGGCCACGCCGGCACGCAGCGCCTTGATCATCAGCCGCTCGTCCTGTTCGGCGCTGAGCAGCACAATACCGATGTTTGGATGGCTGCGCTTGATCGCGCGCGCAACCTCCAATCCGTTCACACCCGGCAGATCGATTTCGATCAGCACGATGTCGGGATCGGTATAATCAACCAGCTGGATTGCTTGCTGTCCATTACCGGCTTCACCAGTGATCCGAAACTCGGGGTGCCCGGATAGATGATAACGCAAGCCCTGACGAAATAGCGGATGGGCGTGAACAAGAACGACGCCTGATTTGCTCACCGCAATCCTCCCTTCCTCCGCGCACCCTGGATAAGCCTATCATGCATGCAAACAACACAAGCAGATGCGAACAAATTCATCTTAATGTGCATGAGTCCTCAAACGCGAGCGAAAACAATTTCAAGCGACGCTGGCGGGAAAGCAGCGGCATTATACGTCAAGCACTGTCCGTCTCGCAACCATTCGTCGCGGGTATGCTACCATATGATCGCAACCTCTGCGAAGGAGTTCAGAATTATGCCCGCGTCATTAGATACATTATCCCCCCTTGATGGCCGCTATGCCGAGGAGGTCGCGCCGCTGCGCGCCTATCTCACCGAGGCCGCGCTCTACCGCGCCCGGGTTCAGGTCGAGATCGAATACCTGATCTTTCTGGCGCGCTCGCCCAGCATAACGTTTGTTAAATCGATCGATGCCGCACAGCAGGGCGCGCTCCGGGCGCTGTATCGCCAGTTCTCGCCCGAGGATGCCGCCGCGATCGCCGCGTGGGATCGCCGCGTCAACCACGATGTTAAAGCTGTCGAGTACTGGCTGCGCGAGAAGCTGGCCGGGCTGGAGATGGCCGACTGGAACGAGGCGATCCACTGGGCGCTGACCTCGGAAGATGTGAACAATCTGTCGTATGCGCTGCTGGTGCGCGAGGCCCGCGACAAAGTTCTGGTTCCCGCCATCGCCGATATTTATGTCATGCTGCGCGAGTTCGCCACCAGCTTCGCCGATCTGCCGATGCTTTCGCGGACCCACGGCCAGCCCGCCACGCCGACGACGCTCGGCAAAGAGCTGAACGTCTTCGCTCACCGGCTGGGCCGCGCCAACGACACGCTGGTGCGCGTCGAGATCACCGCCAAGCTCAACGGCGCCACCGGAACCTATGCCGCGCAGATGGCCGCGCTGCCCGACGTCGATTGGATTCGTTTCAGCCAGGCGTTTATTCGTTTCCTGGAGCTGACGCCAACGCTGCTGACAACTCAGATCGAGCCTCATGACTCGCTGGTCGAGATGTGCGATGCGCTGCGCCGCGTCAACACGATCCTGCTGGATCTGGATCTGGATATGTGGCGCTACATCAGCGACGGCTACTTTGTGCAGCGCCTGGCCGCGCATGAGGTCGGCTCGTCCACGATGCCGCACAAGGTCAATCCGATCAACTTTGAGAACAGCGAGGGCAATCTTCAGGTAGCCAACGCGCTGCTTGAGCTGCTGGGACGCAAGCTGCCGATCTCGCGGCTTCAGCGCGATCTTTCCGATAGCACGGTGCTGCGCACGCTGGGCACCGCGTTTGGCCATGCGCTGGTCGGCTATCGTCGCGCGCTGCGTGGCCTGGAGCGAGTCCAGCCCAACGAGGCCACCATTCGATCCGAGCTGGCGGCGCATCCCGAGGTGCTGGCCGAGGCGATCCAGACGATTCTGCGACGTGAGAATTATCCTGAGCCCTACGAGGTGCTCAAAGGTCTGACCCGTGGTCGCACGCCGACGCTGGAAGATATTCGCGCTTTTATCGAGACGTTGGATGTATCGGCGGCGGTCAAGGCCGAACTGGCGGCGCTGACGCCGGAGGGCTACACCGGCCTGGCGGGCAAGTTAGGACGACTTCAGCCTTAAGCATTGCCGGGCGTAGGTCTCAGTACTAGCGCTGTTTCGCGCCGCCTTCCTATAGAAGGTAGTTAGGGCCTGTAGTATCGTTCATAGTGTCTTCTTGGTCCGAAAGCGACAGGTCCACTGCACTTAGCGCTGAGAGCCGCCTGTTCGTAATCCAGCCGGGAGCAATCTGTACGCAGGAGCGCTACGAATATTCGTAGCGCTCCTGCGTGTCTACAGTTTCTAGCCCAGCTTGTGGTAGCCACTACGGAAATACAGCAGCGGCCTTCCCTCGTCCTGAGCCGACATCGCCAGCACCTGACCGACAAAGATCGTGTGATCGCCGCCGGGAAACTGATCCACCAGCCGGCACTCGATCGTCGCCAGCGCCTCGTCAAGCAGCGGCGCGCCACTTTCGCCGGTGTGGTATCCGACCTTCGCAAACTTGTCGTCGTCGCGGCTGGCGAAATGCCGCGACAGCCACTCGCCATCTTCCGCCAAAATATTGATAGCAAACGCTTCCGATTGCTGAATCTTCTCGTGGCTGGTATAGCGCCGATCGATGCAGATCAGCACCAGCGGCGGTTCCAACGACAATGAGCAGAAAGAACTCACGGTGATTCCGTGGCATGTTCCTTCGCGGCATACTGTGACAACCGTCACGCCTGAGGCGAAGTGCCCCATAATTCGCCGAAACTCTGCCTGATCGATGCTCACATAGCGCTCCTGAATAAGACTTTAGCCGTCATTGTACAAAGGCTGTCATGAGCCTGCAACTGTCCCATCGCTCAGGATGCCTGCCATTTCCGGCAACAAAAAAGGCTACGGTCTTGACGACCATAGCCTCTATACAGCCGGCAGCAGCGATCAGGCAGCGTCTTTGAGCCTGCGCTCGGCGATCTCGTTGAGCACGCTCGGCACGTAGACAAAGATCAGCGCGGTCTGGCGAGTAAGCTCGACCTCTTCGTCGAGATCGACGAGCGGTCGGCCGTTATACAGCAGCAGATACTGCCCCTCGGTAAACGATCGACAAGCCTGAACGATCGCGAGCTGCTCGTCCAGCGGCCCAAAGCCGATCTCGGCTCCCTCAGGCAGCAGCAGTGGCAGCGAGGTGGTGCTCATGCCGCCCGATCGCGCTTTGCGTAGCTCCGCGCGTACCTTCTCAGCGATCAGCTCGCGCGCCGTGATCGGGCCGCGAGTGAACAAAATATAGCACTGGCCGCTCGGTAAAACCGCCTGGCCCGGTAATGCAGTTGGAACACGCAGCGCAATCGTCGCCATATATCCTCCAGGGAATCGTCGCACATACTCCGGTTAGCCAAACAATATCACGATCGTGTGACAGGTACCGTCACAATGTACGACAAGCCGTCGTACTCGTGTGTTTTGTTTTCCAATGGTAGAATGAGCGATCATGAGCAATTCTCGTTTTCAAGTGCCGGCGTGGAGCTTTCTCAAAGGCTTTCTCCGCGACCCACGCACCGTCGGCTCGATCACGCCGTCTTCGCAGCATCTGGTCCGCGCGATGCTTGACGAGGCGAACGTTGCCGCTGCTCGGGTGATCGTCGAGTTTGGACCGGGCACCGGGGTTTTTACCGACGAGATCATCCGCCGCATGCGGCCTGACGCCCGGCTGCTGGTCTTTGAGATCCACGGCCCATTTTTTCAGGATCTCCAGGCGCGCATCCACGATCCGCGTGTGACGATCATCGGCGAGTCGGCGGCCAAGGTAAATCGCTGCTTGCAAGAGCTGCATCTGGCTCAGCCTGACTGCATCGTCTCGGGACTGCCCTTCACTTCGCTGCCTCGCCCGGTCTCCCACGCGATTCTACAGGCGACACGCGAGGCGTTGCGGCCGGGCGGCGTTTTCGTCACCTACCAGTACACGCCGGTCCTGCGCGGCCTGCTCCGCTCGTACTTCCCGGCGACTCGCATCACGCGCTATGTGCTGCGTAACATTCCGCCCGCACTGATCTTCGTTTGTCGCAAGCCAGCATGACCACCCGTGCGCCAGACGAAGCAGCCAATCCGATGGCTTCTCAGGCGCTCCAGCGCCTGACGCTGATCGGGCTGGGCATGACGTCGCTCTATATCTCGCTGACGGCGCTGTTTTTCCTGCCGCCGCTGCTGTCTCGCGCCCGCGTCACGATCGGCACAATCACCAACCGCTCGGCCATCGGCATGCTGATGCTGACACTGACCGGCATCACGCTCTACACTCTGTACGTCGCCGGCGCGATCCTGCTGTCGCGGCAGGTGCTGCCCAGACGCGCGCTGCTGATCGTGTGGGGCGGCGCGCTGCTGATGTCGGGCGTCTTGCTCTGGTGCTATCCCGTCACCTCAACCGATCTTTTCGACTACCAGTTCCGCTCACGGATGAGCGTGGTCTACAACGCGAATCCGTATCTTGCGCTGCCCAACCAGTTCAAAAGCGATCCGTTCTTCCGCTACCTGGGCTGGCCCAACGCGCCGTCGGCGTACGGGCCACTGTGGGAAGATCTGAGCTGGCTGCTGGTCTGGCTTGGCGGCGACTCGCTGCTGAGCAATATTTTGCTCTACAAGCTCCTGGCGATCGCAGCGCATCTGCTGAGCGGCGCGGTCGTCTGCGCGATCGTGCGCGATCCACGCCGGCGACTCCTGGGCGCGTATCTCTGGCTGTGGAGTCCGCTGGCGCTGTGGGAGTTTGCCGCAGTCGGGCATAACGATGGGCTGCTGGTTTTATCGCTGGTGCTGGCGATCTGGGCGGTGCAGCATGATCGGCACTGGGCGGCGGTGCTGGCGCTCACGGGCGGCGCGCTCTTCAAGTTTTTGCCGGCACTCTTTCTGCCGCTAGTGGTGCTGCACTGGATGCGCCGCCGCGCGACCTGGCCCGAACGGGGGAGTGTATTCGGCCTGTCGTTGCTGCTCTTTTTCGTTCCGCTGGCTCTGCTCTACGCGCCGTACTGGGATCTGCCGGCAGGATTCGCCCAGCTTGATCTCGGCGACAAGCTCGCGGCGATCTGGCAAGGCCGTGAGCGAACGCTGCGCAACATGGCCGTGCGCGAAGGCTTTTTGAACGCCTCGCCGCTGGCGGTGATCAGCTATCTGCTGCGTGAGCCGCCGAGCCTGAATGCGATCAACAGTGTGCTGCGAGGACTGAGCCTGCCCCTCGCCAACGCCAACGATGTGCGCGCAGCTGTCAGCGGAATCGGCAGCGCGCTGCTTGGCCTGGGCCTGCTATGGCAATCCTGGCATATCTGGTACCGCCAGCGTCCGATGCAGCCAGCTTTTTTTGGCCTGCTGCTCTGGTATCTGCTCGGCGGCAGCCAGTGGTTTCAGCCCTGGTATGTGCTCTGGCTGCTGGCGCTTGTCGCGCTGCGGCCGCATGGGCGATCCTTCGGCTGGCTGATCGCCTGGATGATGATGGCGCAGGCCAGCTACTTGCTGCAATATATTATTCTGCCCAATCTCGGCATCAGCGGCCAATCGTTGCAAGCGCAGGTGTACTACCTGTTGCTCATCTATCTACTGCCGCTCATCGTCTGGCTGCTTGGTTGGCGTTCGACGCACCGTCCAGACCAGCGCTTGCATCGGTCTCGTGAACCGTTGGCGACAGCCGCTGACTCCTGATCTCGCTCGTCTTCTCTCTTGAGCTGCTGGAAACTACTCTTGTTCGCTATACAGTCTAAGCAGGAGCGTGCCGGCTACTGGCGCGTCTTCTCGTAGGCTACGCGCTCTTCGGCGTTGATCAGCCGGAAGCTGCCGCCCTCGTTGATGTAGATAATCTCTTCGTTCTTGACGCTGATCACGAGGTCCATATTGTTGTCGGTGTTGACGCTCTGGAGGCGGAGCCGCACCGGCGTGAGGTCTTCGTGGGCGCCGAAGAGATACGGGCCGGTCAGCGTGCGCGTCTGGGACGCATCGCCGCCGGGGATTTCAAAGACGACTACGCGGCGGTTGAGGTTCATCGCGACGAACTGCGTGGGAACGCCGGTGCCCTCGTTATGGCCGACGAAGCCCGCGAGCTGCATCGTGCGCGGACGGCCGTAGCGCATATCGTCGAGCTTGATCTGACCCCAGGTGATCACACTGTTGGCAACGAGAACCACGGCGATAACGCAGAGCAGCACAGTGATCGCATACGGCGCGCGTGACAGCGTGTTGTATGAGCGCGTCATCGTGATCGGCTGTGTAACCTGGCGGCGCATCGTGCTTGTGTTATGAAGATCGCGACTCGTGACGGCCATGACCAAGCTCCTTCCTAGTGTGTGGTATAATGCGAACAGATGTTTGGCAGTGACGCCAGTATAGTATGAACATCTGTTCTAGTCAAGCCCCGAATCACCCCAAATAGAACGCTCGTTCTAATCGTTAATCTTCCCGTTAACTAGGCCTGTGATACTACCGATCGCCGCAGATGCCGCTTGCGCTGAGGGCATATGGTTTGCTATGCTGCCGATAGCAGATTACCGCTGGAAGGATAGGGTACACACATGTTTCCCATCGGCGATCAGAACCGGCATGGCCACATCAGGCCGGTCGTTAACTACGCCTTGATCGCGATCAATATTGCGGTCTTTCTTTACCAGATCACGCTGCCGGACCCGCAGACGGCGCGATCGTGCGCGGAGACAGTGGCGGCCACGGTGCAGGGCTTCGTCTGCCAGTATGGCGTAGTTCCGGCTGAGATCGTGGGCGGGCAGGATCTGTTTACGCTGCTGACGTCGATGTTTGTGCATGGCGGCTGGGCGCACATCATCGGCAACATGATGTTTTTGTGGGTCTTTGGCGATAACGTCGAGGATGCGTTCGGGCATCTGGGCTATCTGATCTTCTACCTGGTGACCGGTCTGGCGGCCAGCGCCGCGCATATTCTGCTCGACTCCAGCTCGACAATTCCCAGCGTAGGGGCCAGCGGCGCGATCTCGGGCGTGCTGGGCGCGTACATCGTCTTCTTTGGCAGCAACCCGATCCGGGTGCTGATCGCCTATTTCATCACCGTTGTGCCGGCCTGGATCATGATCGGTCTGTGGGCGATCCAGCAGTTCATCGCCACCTACGGCTCGATCGCGGCGACCGAGCAGACCGGCGGCGTGGCCTACGCGGCCCATGCAGGCGGATTCATCGCCGGGCTGGTACTGGGAATTGCGCTGCGGGGAACACTCGGACAACCGGAGCAGCGGCCTACATCCAGCGGCGGCCGATTTGCGTAACAATTAACGCACGCATACAATAACCTTCAACCTGACAATTTCAGACGTGCGGAGGAACGAACATGATCATTAGTCCGCTCTTCTTGGTGCTCACGCTGCCTGCAATGTTCTTTGCGATGTGGGCACAATATAAAGTGCGATCGACGTTTCAAAAATATTCGGAAGTGCCCAACATGCACCGGGTCAGCGGTACGGATGTCGCGCAGGCGCTGATGCGCAACGAGGGTCTCGATTATCTCAAGGTGCATCGTGTTGGCGGCGACCTGACGGATTTCTACAATCCGGCCGATAAGTCGATCAATCTGTCGGACGGCTCGACGCGCACGCCTTCGGTCGCGGCGCTGGCGATCGTGGCACATGAGCTTGGCCACGCGGTGCAGGATCGGGAAGGCTATTTCTGGATGCGCGCCCGCGCCAGCATCGTCGGTATCGCCAATGTGGGCTCAAACCTCGGCTCGATGCTCTTCTTCATCGGCATGATCCTGGGCGCGGCTCGTGGCGGTCTCGGCTGGAGCGTCGCGCTGTTTGGCACACTGCTGTTCGCGGGAGCTGTCGCCTTTACGCTGGTCACGCTGCCGGTAGAGCTTGACGCATCCAAGCGCGCGCGCCAGATGCTGATGCGCAACGGCCTGGTTTCGGCGCAGGAGGCCGAGGGCGTGTCGAAGATGCTCAACGCGGCCGCGCTGACCTACGTCGCGGCGGCGGCGCAGGCGGTCTCGCAGCTGCTCTACTTCGTGCTGCTGCTCTTCGGCGGCCGGCGCAACTAACCGATCTAACTTCCAGGGTCTTGAACAGGTCGCTCAGGCGGCCTGTTTTTTTGTGCCGATCAACCGGGCCAGAAGATAGTCTTATTGGCTGTCTAAATATTTTACCTACTAAAACTGCCTAGCCCTACCAATTTGTTGCAAGCATATGGTGTCGTGATACACTAGCTTAGGCTTAATAGCATTTCTCTCAAGGGAAAACATTACTTATGGGTGACTTGGACGAGATTTTCTATGATGAGATTCAAGAGGTTACCAGCTTCAAAAAGGTTGGAACAAAACTAATCGCACGAAAGCTTGCTCAACATGGAATTGATCTTAGCGAGGAACAGCTAGAACAGCTTGAGCTTCGCCTTGGAGGTATAAATCTCGAAGATGAGGTATTAGACATTGAAATCGATGATTTGATTCCAGATGGGTATAATCGAGAAGATATACTCATAGATCTCGATGATTCCGAAGAGCTAGATCAACTTCTTGATGAGATACTTGAAAAAGTTACGAGCAGTATTCCTAACATTGTAACTGAAATATCCTGTGATTTGTTAGAGGAACTAAAAGCCGATGCACCACAAATGTTGGAAGCATATCGACAGGAACGTGCAAAATTTGAAACACGTCTATCTCAGAAGTGGGGCAAGGCACTCAATTTACTAGACATGCTCATTGCTATAGCTCTAGAGGCAGGTGAGGAATTCAACCAGGAATATCGAGATCAAGCTGTTAAGGACCATGATTTGGTATTTGAAGCTCTGACTCGATTACATGCCCGTGCATGTCAAGTTGCCCAAGAAGTATTGGTCCTCCTACGATCAGGGTTTGCTGATGGTGCTCATGCTCGGTGGCGAACATTACACGAAATTACCGTAGTCGCATGGTTCGTTAAGGAAAAAGGCAATGATGTTGCGAATCGGTACTTGCTTCATGAGCATATTGAGTCGTACAAAGCGGCCTTGCAGCATCAGAAATATTATGCAAGATTAGGTCAACGTCCTATATCGACGCAAGCTATAGCACGGCTTAAGACTACTCATGATCAGTTAATCACACAATTTGGTCCTACCTACAAAAAGAACTATGGATGGGCAAGTGCAGCACTAGCACACCCTGATCCAAAGTTTGATGATATAGAGCAAGCGGTGGCTTTTGATCACTGGCGTCCATATTACAAGCTTGCCAGCCATAATGTTCACGCAAATCCAAAAGGTGCTATGTACAGATTAGGACTACCTCCAAATAGTCCGCCTTCGTTATTAGCTGGTCCGAGTGACGCTGGACTATCTGATCCCGGTCACGGTACACTAATCTCCTTAGCTCAAATTACTACTGCCCTACTAACGACACATGTAAATATCGATAGGTTAGTAGTTTGCAAAGTCATGCAGAAACTAGTGCGAGAAAGTAGTACAACATTTATGGCAGTACATAAGGAGATGGGGCGACCAAAGCATATTCTTGGGAGAAGGCGAACGAATCATTGGAAACCCAAACCCTGAACAGGTCGCTCCGGCGGCCTGTTTTTTTGCGCCGATCAACGGCATTTGCCAGCGGCCCGGCTCCTATAGTAGGATGGAATAGTTGCTACGGCTGTGGGGCGGCAACTCGTTGCATCCTACTTGCTACAGCTAGCGACAGATTATCAAAAGGAGCACACCAGATATGGAAGAAGATACCAGACGACAGCTTGTTTATGGCCTGATCAGCCTGATCCTCGTCGCGATCGCCAACCGCCTGGCGATGTATATCACCAACAAGATCCTCGGCGAGCCCGACGGCGACGCGATCGTCTAGCCTGCCTCGACGCCTGCTTCAATCCGAGGCAGGCGTTTTGCTTGTCCTGGCCCATGAATTGCAATTATGTCGTGTGGAGCGGCTTGCTCCATGTCATGTTGTCCTGGACAGAGCTATGCAAACCCCGCAATCCTCAACAATTTCGGCCACTCCGCCAAGGCGCTGGCATCCGCGCCGGGTGATCACCGCGACGCTGGTCGTGCTGCTGGTGACGGTCGGCTTTTACCTGCTGTATCGCTTCACTAACGTTCTGTTCGTGCTCTTCGTTTCCGCCGTGCTGGCGACTGCGATCCGTCCGGCCGTGCTCTGGCTGGAGCGCCGGCATATTCCGCAGCGGCTCGGCATCCTGCTGATGTACCTGCTGATCGGGCTGATCACCGCCGGCGTGCTGAGCATTCTTGCGCCGCTGCTGATCACGCAGGTGACAACGCTTTCGACGGAGCTGCCGCAGTATTACGCCGGCATGCGCGACTGGCTGCTCAGCACGCCGATCTCGATCGTGCGCGCGCTGGCGAACCAGCTTCCGGCGGAGCTTAACCTGAATATGCAGCAGAGCGCGCCCGACAGCGATAAAGTCGCGGTCGTGACTGAGGCGGTCGCCTGGATTCGCGGCACCGGCTGGAGCGCCTTTGGTCTGGTCGCGATCGGCCTGATCGCCTTTTTCTGGATCGTGGATCGCGAGCAGATCGTGCGTGCCGGACTGCTGGTCGTGCCGCTGGATCAGCGCGATACCGCCCGTGAGATCTGGGACATACTGGAAGAAAAAGTCGGCGCGTTCGTACGTGGCCAGGCGCTGCTCTGCCTGTCGATCGGCATCCTGTCGGCGATCGCGTTCATTGGCATCGGGCTACCCAACGCGGTGCTGCTGGCGGTGATCGCGGGCATCCTGGAGGCCGTACCGTACATCGGGCCGATCGCGACGGCTGCGGTGGCCGTGGCGATCACGCTGGCGCAATCGCCGGAGAACATCTGGTGGGTAGTCGGCGCGTGTGTCGTGATCCAGCAGATCGAGAATGCGATCCTGGTGCCGCGCATCATGGACCAGACCGTAGGCGTCAACGCGGTTGTGACGCTGCTGGCGATCGCGGCGTTCGGCACGCTGCTCGGCATTGGCGGCGCGATCATGGCGATTCCGCTGGCCGTGATCATTCAGGTGCTGGTCGAGCGGCTGCTGCTTGACACACCGCCGCCGCCCGCCGCCGAAATCGTTGGACGCGACAATATCGCGCTGCTACGCTATCAGGCTCAGGATCTGGCTAACGATCTACGGGAGCGGATTCGCACGCCCGACAACGAAGACGAAGACGAGGATATGCTGGAAGAAGATCTGGAGGCCGTGGTCGGCGAGCTGGATCAACTGCTGCAAAGCGTACGACCGGCGGACGAAACCCTTGCGCAGCCCGCCTAGCCAGACGACTGCCGGAATGCTGTTGTCGAACAGGAAACAAAATCCATGAACGCAGTCGAACGAGTTTCATATAAACGGATCGCGGGCTACACCGCGCTGGTGCTGACCACGCTGATGCTGGGCTATCTCACCTACCGGCTGAGCGAGGTTGTGCTGCTGTTTGTGCTATCGATCATCGTCGCTGCCGCACTGCGCGCGCCCATGATCTGGCTGCAACGCCGCCGAGTACCGCGCGGCATCGCGATCTTGCTGCTGTATCTGCTGATCATCGCGGTGATCGGCGCGATCGTCGTGCTCATGGGCCAGCTGCTGCTCGACGAGCTGCGCGTGGCCGGGGAGCGCTTCCCACGGCGCTATGACGAGTTACTAACCCAGTGGGAGCAGAGCAACCAGCAGTGGCAGCAGACGATCGCGGGCAATCTGCCGCATACCAACGTTCTGATCGACAGCGTGGGCCAGCAAGGCCCGCAGCAGGTCGGGTATCAGGTAGCGGGTCTGACCTATGGCATAGCCAACAGCATCATCTCGCTGGTCGCGATCCTGACGCTCACATTCTACTGGCTGATCGACGAGGATCGCTTTGTGCGGCTGTGGCTGATGCTGCTTCAGGTTCAGCACCGGACGGTCGCACGGCACACCTGGCAAGACGTCGAGCGGCGCGTCGGCACCTTTGTGCGCTCCGAGTCGCTGCAATTCGTGCTGACGCTGGTCGTGCTGTGGCTGGGCTTCGACGCGCTGGGTGTGCGCTATCCTGTGACCTGGGCGCTCTACGGCGCGCTGGTGCAGTTGATCCCGTGGGTCGGGATTCCGCTCACGCTGCTGCCGGCGATTCCCATGTTCTGGACCGATCCGCCAGTCGTCGCCGTCGGCGCGGTGGCACTGATCCTCGTCGTGGGCATCTTCATGGATCGCGTGGTGGAGCCGTGGGCCGGCGTGCAGGGCATCGTCCATCCGATCGTCTCGGTGGTGGCGCTGATGATCATGGGCGAGGCAGCTGGCATTCTGGGCATGATCGTCGCGCTGCCGCTGGCCGCAACCGTGCAGAGTATTCTGAGCCAGCTTGTGCAAGCCGGCACCGCGCCGCGCACGGCCACCTCGACCCAGGCGATGTACTCGACTCAGATCCAGGATCTGCGCGCCCGGCTGCTGCGGCTGCACGAGGATGTCCCGGAGCAGCCCGAGCGGCGGCTGGCGATCGAGGGCATGTTCCAGCGGCTGAACACGCTGCTCGATAAAACCGAGCAGGTTATGCAGCAGCGCGCATCGGCACCTGAGCAGCGCCGCATGACAACCAAGAGCGATCTGCGCAGCCGCATTCCGGCGATCTTTGCTCGCAATCGCAGCCGCTGATGCAAAAAGCTGCGCCGCATTGCTGAGCAATGCGGCGCGCTGGTGCCGAAGGCGGGAGTCGAACCCGCACCCCGTTGCCGGGAAAGGATTTTAAGTCCCTCGTGTCTGCCATTCCACCACTTCGGCGCGACGCTAACTATACCATAGGCCGCGCGGCGATTCAATACGTTTGTGCGGTCGCAGAGCGGCGATTCGTGATTATCAGGATTGTATCTTGGCGTGATAAATCACGCCCCTACGGATCAATTCTGACTAGACCTCGGCTTCTGAGGCTCGATGTGCTGCTCCGGCGATTCAGGATCAAGCTGCACAGCGGCAGGCAGTACCAGCTTGGCGCACGCAAAAAACTCTGATGTTAGTGGCGGAATATCAGAGTAATCGATCTTCTCGTCAGCCATCGCCCGCAGCCGATCCCAGTTGGTTCGCGAGGTAGGTTTCAGGTCAGACATGATCAGCGCTCCTTGCTCGACTCGGCCGCGTCGAGGCCGCGAATCATCCCGACGACCAGCCGCACGCAGCGCTCGATCGTCGTGGCGTTGATGTCGGCAAAGGACGAGGTGTCGCTGTGGCTGGAGATCGAGATTGCGCGGTAGCCGGCCCGATGGAAAGCCTGAGCCAGCGTGTGCTCGTGCAGGCGGCGTGGCTCGGCGTCGATCGAGATGTCGGCCGCGTCAGTGTCCGAGGCCAGCGCCAGCAGCATACGATCCGAGCGGCGATCGCGGAGCACGCCCTCACGAGTCACGAAGACCGGCTGTCCGGCCGTGATGTTGTGCAGATTGATGATGCAGGTATCGTTGGGCGAAAACGGGTAGCGCTCGGTGAGGGCATGAATACTCTCGTGGCCAACGGAGCCGCCGCCCAGCGCCACCATCCACACCTCAAGCGATTGAAGTGGCTCAAGCTCCTCGGCGACCATCAGCAGCGTGGTCAGCTCGCCCGCGCCGTGGATCGCCGGGACGAGGCCCGGAAACAGCAGTCGTCGCAGCACCGCCATACCGATCAGCGCCACCACCAGCGTACAAACGCCGACAAAAACGCGCCAGCCGACCGTTCCAGCGGCGAACACACCACCCACGCCGACGGCTTCCAGCAGCAATGCGAGCAGCAAGACAAGCAGCCAGCTCCGGCTGAGCACCGGCTGCGGCGAGCCATCCAGCGGCGCGAGGACGATCAAGCGCCAGCGAGCATTGCGCGCACCGGCCGCGCGAGCCGCGACCACGCTCTGGCTGAGCGAGCCTTTGAGCACGCGCCGGAACGGAGCCGGGCCTTCGATCTCCGCCAGCAGCAGAATCAGCGGCAGCACCACCAGCAGCCCGGCGAGGATCAGCCACAGCGGCTGAGGTTGCAGCACTGCCAGCGCGCCGCCGATCACGCCCAGCGCCGTGAGCACAACAAACGCCACCCGCGCGCCTGTGCTGGCACGAAACGATTGAACGGCTGCGGCGTACTCAGCGCGCCGCAGCCGTCCTGCTACATATCCAGCAGCCTGTGCCTCGCCCAGCCCACCGACTCGCCGCGAGTCGATCTCGTCGCTCAGGTAGCTCAGCACCTCGACGATCCGATCGTGCAGGGAGCGCCGAGTCAGGCTTGATGCCGGCGGCGCCGGGGGCGTTGGCGGTTTC
>DASWTQ010000738.1:0-7376 GCA_036402055.1 Herpetosiphonaceae bacterium | reverse complement strand
GTCCTCGCACGGAAGACAACATGGACCCTCGATGATCCCACATGGTAGAAAATCTTGGGGCGCGTGTCAATTGGTTGCCTAATAGACCCCACAGCAGACCCCACAACTGTCTTCTGGGGTCTATTCTGGGGGTGTTGTGGGGTCTATTCTGGGGGTTATTCTGGGGGCTGTTGTGGGGTCTATTTCTAAGACAAATCCAACAGCCCCCATATTCATAAGTGTAAGGAATTAAGACCTAAGAAAGAGCTATATCATGGAGCAATCCTACAGCGCTCCATAACTCCTCATCTTCCCCATGCTTGCGCGCAAAATGTCGCATCGAAGCGGCCACGGACTCGCAGTGGTTGCGCAGGCTTTCGGAATCTACCCATTCATGCAGAATCGCACGAGCGCTGGTCTCGTCGAACATAGCTCCTCCCTCTGTAGAACCTAGAACGGAGAACCTAGAACCTAAACCTGGACTCTTCTAGGTTCTAGGTTCTTCCTGCTTAGACGTTGAACAAATAGTTGCAAATATCGCCGTCTTTGACGATGTAAGTCTTGCCTTCCATGCGCACGGTGCCGCGCTTCTTGGCCTCGGCCATCGATCCGGCGGCGATCAGGTCGTCGAAGGCCACGATCTCGGCGCGAATAAAGCCGCGCTGAATATCGGAGTGGATCTCGCCGGCGGCCTCCACAGCGGGCGTGTTCTGGCGCAGCGGCCAGGCGCGCACCTCGTCGGGACCGGCCGTCAGGAACGAGATCAGGCCCAGCAGATTGTACGACTGCTCGATCACGCGGTCGCGGGCCGGCTCCGAGATGTTGAGATCGGCCAGGAACAGCTCGGCGTCGGCCGCGTCGAGCTGCGCGATCTCAGCCTCGACCTTGCCCGCCAGCTGGGTGACTGCCGCCTTCTGGTGCTTGTACTCGATCGTGCTCGCGAGATCCTGATTGAGCTGCGCCTCGCCGACGTTGAGCACAATCAAGACCGGCTTGGCCGAGAGAAACTGAAAGCCGCGCAGCATCTTCTCTTCGTCCACCGACATTTCCTGGTCGCGGATCGGAACGTTCTGCTCAAGCCCGGCCTGAAGCCGTGTCAGCACATCACGCTCCTGCACGCGCAGCTCTTTTTCCTTGCCGGTCATCTTTTTGATCTCGGGCTCGATGCGCTGAAGCCGCCGCTCGATGATCGCCATGTCGGAGAACATCAGCTCCAGATCGACGGTCTCGATGTCGCGCGCGGGATCGACGGACTCCTCGGGATGCGGCACGCTCGGATCTTCAAAGGCGCGCACCACGTGCAGCAGCGCGTCGACCTGCGCGATATAGTTGAGAAACGCCGCCGGCAACCCGCCGCCCTTGCGATCGCCGCTGAGCCCTGCCACATCGATATACTGCACATCGGCAAAGGTGATCTTTTTGGGCTTGTACATCTGCGCCAGCGTGTTCAGACGCTCGTCGGGAACCTTCACCGTGGCGATGTTCGGCTCAAGCTGGCCCGAGGAATACGCCGCCGTCTCGGCGCTGCCGCCGGTCAGCGCGTTAAAGACCGTAGTCTTGCCGCTGTTGGGCAGCCCAATAATGCCTATTTTCATAATCACTCCACATCAAACAAAAAACAAACCACATCACGGAAAATCCGCTCGCGGCTGCTAAAAAATCGTGTTAGCTGTTGTTGAAAGTATAAAGGGCTGGATGGAGCGCGTCAAACCTCGCGCTCCACTCCTATCAGGCGGTTGCGTAGGCTGCGGGCTCGCGCTCAAAGCTCTTTTTGCAGGCGGGAGCGCAGAAATAGTATGTGCGCCCGTTATACTCCGACGACCAGCGCGCCGTCGCCGGATCGACATCCATCAGGCAGACCGGATCGAGCCGCTCAAGGCCGCCTTCGTCTTCCTGCGCTGGAGCCAGCACAAGATCTGGGCTATCGCTCGGCGCGGGCAGGTAGCGCAGAAACACATGCTCGGCGAGCGCCGGCGGCGGTGTGAGGACGCGCTCTGCGTGCAGCATGGCCTCGACGTAGTCAAAGATCGCGGGAATCAAGCTGTCGTCGTTGAGATCTTTGAGCCAGATCGACTGACCGAACAGCTGGAGCAGCACGTTGTTGCCCGTGGCGCACGGTCCGAGACAGCCGGTAAACGTCAGATGCAGCTTGTTGCGGATCTTGCGGCGCTCCCACTCCGCCTCGTAGAGCGCCTGGTTGATCGGAGCGCGGCCTTTCTCTTCCCAGCCGCAGCAGCAGCTGCCGTTGGCTTTGGCGCACACAAACAGATTGCCCTGTAGCTGAATAATCCGAAAATCCTCGTCACGGGCGCGCACCTTGATCGTCTTGATCGCGTTAGGCGTGCGGCCCGCAGTAGTTCCATCGCTCATCTATCGCTCCTGGATCGTTTTACACACTTCGTCACAGTGTACCAAACGCAGATGGTGGCAGTCCTGCGCCAAATAGCCCAGCGCAGCCTTTAGGCGATTAAGCCTATGGCACATTTTGTGAAGCTCGTCTATACTCGCTTGTAGATCCCCTCCCAGGGGGGTAGGGAAAGGAACCAAAACTATGACCGAGCATAAGCATCACGAGCAGCATGTACAGCATGGACACGGCGACCATGACAGCCAGCAGGCTATGCAGCAGAGCAGCCCGGAAGTTGCAGTACACGGCAGCCACGACTCGGCTCATGCGACCCATACAGGCCATACCAGTCACGCCGATCACAGCGGCCACGCGGGACACTCCGAGACGATGTTCAAGCGGCCGTTCTGGATCTCGCTGATCCTGACGATTCCGGTGCTGATCTACGCGCATCTATTTCAGGAACTGCTCGGCTACACCGCGCCGCAGTTTCCCGGCTCCGACTATCTGCCGTTTGTGCTGGGCAGCATCATCTACTGGTACGGCGGCTGGATCTTTCTGTCCAGTGCCATCGGCGAGCTGAAGAATCGCGCGCCGGGCATGATGACGCTGGTGGCGCTGGCGATCAGCACGGCTTACTTTTACAGCGTGGCGGTGACCTTTGGCCTGGTCGCGGGCATGGATTTCTACTGGGAGCTGGCCACGCTCGTCACGATCATGCTGCTGGGCCACTGGATGGAGATGCGCGCGGTCGGCAGCGCGCAGAGTGCGCTCAATGAGCTGGCGAAACTGCTGCCGGATACCGCCGAGCGAATTGTCGATGGCCGCACGGAGGAAGTGCCCGTCAGCGCCCTGCGCGACAACGATCGTGTACTGGTGCGGCCCGGCGCGAGCATCCCGGCGGACGGCGAAGTCGTCGACGGCGAGAGCCAGGTGAACGAGGCGATGATCACGGGCGAGAGCAAGCCGGTACGCAAGCGCTCGGGCGACGAGGTGATCGCCGGAACCGTCAACGGCAGCGGCTCGCTGCGGGTGAAGATCACGCGCACCGGCGAGCAGACCACGCTCTCGGGCATTATGCGGCTGGTGGCGGAGGCCCAGAGTAGCCGCAGCCGGGCGCAGGACCTGGCCAACCGGGCCGCGTTCTATCTGACCTTTGTGGCGATCGGCGTGGCGCTGCTGACGCTGATCGGCTGGACGCTGGCGCGCGGCTTCGATAACTACACGCTTGAGCGCGTCGTAACCGTGCTGGTCGTTGCCTGCCCCCACGCGCTGGGCCTGGCGATCCCGCTGGTGATCGCGATCTCGACCACGCTCTCGGCCCGTAACGGCATTCTGGTTCGCGATCGGCTGGCGCTGGAAGAGGCGCGCAATTTGAACACCGTCGTCTTCGATAAAACCGGCACCCTGACTCGCGGCGAGCAAGGTCTGGTTGGCATTGCGGCTACGAACGCGGTTGGCGAAGACCAGGCGCTGGCGATTGCGGCCGCGATCGAGGGCGACAGCGAGCATATTGTGGCTCAGGCGCTGCGGAGCGCGGCTCAGGAGCGCGGATCTGTTCTGCCCGTCGTCTCCGACTTCGCATCGCTGCCGGGTCGCGGCGTCCAGGCGACGGTCGGTGGTCGTGTGCTCAAAGTTGGCGGGCCGCGACTGCTGGAGGCCGAAGATGTGACGCTGCCGCAGGCGCTCGCCGAGCAGACGCGCCAGTGGGGCGAGCGTGGACAGACTGTGGTCTATCTGCTCGACGATCGGCAGGTGGTGGCTGCCTTTGCGCTGGCGGATGTGATCCGGCCCGAGAGTCGCGAGGCGATCGCGACGTTGCACGCGCAGGGCGTGAGCGTAGCCATGCTGACCGGCGATAGTCAGGACGTGGCGCGCTGGGTGGCGAGCGAGCTTGGCATCAGCACCTACTTTGCCGAAGTGCTGCCCGAGCACAAATCCGAGAAGATCCGCGAGCTACAGCGCGGCGGCGCGAAAGTGGCGATGGTCGGCGACGGCGTGAACGACGCTCCGGCGCTGGCACAGGCCGACGTCGGCATTGCGATCGGCGCGGGCACCGACGTAGCGCGAGCCTCGGCCGGCATTGTGCTGGTCAAGAACGATCCGCGTGACATCGCCCGCATCATGACGCTGAGCAAAGCCAGCTACCGCAAGATGGTACAAAACCTGGCCTGGGCGGTCGGCTACAATGCGATCGCGCTGCCGCTGGCTGCGGGTGTGCTGGCGAATGTCGGGATCGTGCTTCCGGCCTGGGTCGGCGGCGTGCTGATGTCGCTCTCGACGATTATTGTGGCGCTCAATGCCCAGACGCTGCGCGGCCTTCAGCTGCAACCTGACGAAACGCGGGCGGTGCAGATACAAGAAGCTCACGCCTGATCGGAAGAACAGCTAAACAAAGAACAAAGAACAGGATACGCGCAACATTAAACTAAACTCCTTTGTTCCTTTGTTCTTTGTTCTTTTGTTCTCGATAAGGAGATGTCATGAACGATACACAACGCCGGATTGCTCGCCTGCGCTCGATCGAAGGGCACATTCGGGGCGTGGAGCGCATGGAGCGCGAGGATGCCTACTGTATCGACATTATCAAGCAGGTGCAGGCAGTGCAGGCCGCGCTGGACAAGTTTAGCGCCGTGGTGCTGGAGCATCATCTCGCTACCTGTGTCACGGATGCGATCCGTAGTGAGGATGAGTCCGAGCGTGAGCGGGTTGTCGGGGAGCTACTCCAGGTCTATGCGCCGCTGACGGCAGGCGAGGAGCACAGCCAGCACCTGTCTACTTCTCGCCCGGATTACCTCAAGCAGATCGAGGGCGATGTGCAGCAGATCGAGCAGCTGGTGCAGGCCGAAGCGTACTGCATCGAGATTATTCAGGCGGCGCAGAGTGCCAAAGCTGCCTTGCAGCGCTTCAATACACGGATTCTGGCGGATCATCTGAAAGGCTGTGTCACCGATGCCGTGCGCAGTGATCAGCTCGCCGAGCGACAGCATAAGCTCGGCGAGCTATTGCAGGTTTTTACGACGGCGACCTCGCTGTGACGCGAACGAGCAAACGTTTTGAAGAAAGGACTTCCCATGCGTCGAGTACAACCGATCGTTCTGCTGCTCCTGGCTATGGTGTTAGCCGGCTGTGGTGCCCAGCCAACAGCCGGCACCGACAGCCACGACACAAGCTCAGGAGCGGCGCACAGCGACACGCACACAAGCAGCGGACCTTACGATGCGCAGTTTATCGACGGCATGACGCTGCATCACCAGGGCGCGGTGGCGATGGCGGAGCAGGCGCTCAAAGAAAGCCAGCGGCCGGAGATCAAGCAGCTGTCACAAAATATTATTGCGACTCAGACCGCCGAGATCGAGCAGATGGCGGCGTGGCGGCAGCAGTGGTATCCCGATCTGGCTCCTACTGGCGGCACCGGCGGACACATGGGCGATATGCAGCTTTCGAGCGATAGCTCAATTCCCTTTGATCAGCGCTTTATCACCGCGATGATCAGCCACCACGACGGCGCGATCGATATGGCGCACGAGGCGCAGACCAAGGCCGAGCACGCCGAGGTCAGGCAGCTGGCAGGCGCGATCGTTCAGGCGCAGGAGGCTGAGATACAGCAGCTTCAAGCCTGGCAAAAAGCCTGGTTTGGACAGTAGCCGACGCAAGCGAAAACAAGGCATAGAGCGGGGAGTGCAGCGTGTGCTCCCCGCTGTCGTTTTGGGCGCAGCGTTCGGATGCACAAACCGAGGCGGTGGTACACTGAAAGCAGGGTCTCACTATCAAAGGGAAGTGCAACAACGATCATGACAAGAGTGCAGCGCCAAGAGCCAAAGGAAGGGCAAGAATCGGTCTGGGATTATCCCCGGCCGCCGCGAGTTGAAGCGACCGATCAGCACGTGCAGGTGATCTTTGATGGGGTGATCGTGGCGGATACGCGTCGCGCCAAGCGGGTGCTTGAGACCAGCCACCCGCCCACCTACTATATCCCGCCTGAGGATGTGAAGCTTGAGTATCTGGTGCCGGCATCTCAGCAGACGCAGTGCGAGTTCAAAGGCACCGCCATCTATTATCACATCCGGGTCGGCGACAAATCCGCCTCAAACATTGCGTGGTCGTATCCCCTCCCGACGTCTGGCTTCAGCGTCATCCGGGATCATCTGGCGTTCTACCCGAGCAAGATGGACGCGTGTCTGGTGGATGGCGAGCTGGTGCAGGCGCAAGAGGGCGATTTCTACGGCGGCTGGATCACCAAAAATATTGTGGGGCCGTTCAAAGGCGGGCCTGGAACCTGGGGTTGGTAGCGCGAAGCCCTCACTCTGCCCCGTAGGTGTTGCCTTACCGACGGCAGCAGGGCAGAGTGAGGGCCGCTGATCTACCAGAGAATAACCGGCAGCCCGTTGTCGATGCTCTGCTGCGCTGCGGTCTTGAGCACCTCCAGCGCTCGGCTCGCGCCGCCAGCAGGCACATTCGCCTTCTGGAAGAGGTTTTCGATCTCGGTTAGCTCGCGCATCAGCGCATACGACGAGCCGAACGAAACCGCGCTGTCTTCCTCCAGCAGCTCCACATCCTCATCTTCCTCGTCGCCGTAGTCGACCCAGATCGGCTCGGCGAAGTCGGCGGGCAGATAGTAGCCGCCGTCGCCCTGATGCTTGATCAGGTGCGGAAAGCGCGTCTCGGCCTCTTCGTCCCAGATGTCGGCCAGCAGATCGTCGACATCCTCGCCGTCCACGTTCTGATCGTTGAGCAGCGCCTGCACATCGTTGCCGCGCTCCAGGTGAGCGGCCAGGCGGCGCAGCTGGTAGAGATCGTAGAAGCTCTCGATGCCGCCTTCCCAGACCTCGGTGCCCGGCTGCGCCAGCAGGTCGAGCTCGATGCCCTCTTCGCGCAGGAGATCCTGCACGTCCTGCAGCCACTCGCGCTCCTGCTCATATGCTTCGCGATCTTCTTGGGCGGTTGTTGTAATCATCGAGCCGACCACCAGGTCGAGCTCGGTCATTCGTTCAGCCATAGATGCTGATCCTCCTCACATGTCGGGCCATTATACCGCGTTGGCCCCGCT
>DASWTQ010000737.1:0-3948 GCA_036402055.1 Herpetosiphonaceae bacterium | reverse complement strand
GGCGATAAGGCCGTGAGCGTGGTCTTCGACAACACCAAGATCAAGCGCTTCGTGCCCGACTACTGCGCCACCACGCCATTTTCGCGCGGTATTCGCGAGACGATCGCCTGGTTCGACGCCGACCCGGCGCGGCAGCAGATCGACGAGGAGGCCGATAGGCGCTGGGATCGATTGATCAGCGCCTATCAGCGCGGCCTAGCAAGCGCGATGCAGGAGTTCGAGCGCTAGGCGGCCAGCCCGAGCCAGCTCAGAATCTCCGGCGGCACGGCGTCACGGCCGACAACCTCGACCAGCCGATGCAGATCTTTCTGGCCCTGATCCCACAGGATCAGATACTCGCCGGGATCGTACGTGCGCAACTCGGCGTCCAGCGCCTCGCCGGCGGCGTAGCGCTCACGCTGCCCGCGCAGCCAGTCCAGCGCGGCGTCGAAGCGCGCCAGCAGCGCGGCGTAGCGGTCGAGGTTGACATCGATCTCGCTGCGATGCGACGAGAGCAGCCACAGCCGCTCGAACTCCGCGACCATCGGCGGCAGCTCGGCGCGCAGCGCTTCCAGCCTGGCGATCAGCGCGTCGAGCCGTGGCGCTCCCTCGGACGCTGCGCCTGTGTTGGCTGCCAGCTCGCCGAGCGTGCGGCGAATCTCCTGGCCGAGCAGCACCTTGCGGGCGGCATAGATCATCTGGGCGGCGGTGAACTGTAGCTCGTGGCGCAGCGTCCTATCGGACAGTCGCGCGAAAGCCGGCAGCGCCGCCTCAGCCGCCGCGATCATCTCGTCCAGCGCGGCCGCCGGAGCTTCGCGCGCCATGCGGCCGGTCAGCGGCTCGTCGTAGAGCGCGTAGACGGCATCTGAGCTGTTGGACCGCGCCAGCGCCGGCTGCTCGACAGCACGGCCAAGCCGCTGGATCGCGGCGACTGTTTGACCTGAGGCATCGCCCAGGAAGAGCGGTCCGAACGCCTGGTTGAACAGCTCCGTCGCCGTCGTCGCGCCGCTCCAGGCCATCTCCGCGCCGAACAGATAGCTGTACCAGGAGTTCGACAGCGGCTGATAGTGGCCCATATCGCCCCAGTCGGTCAGCAGCATCCCGATCGCGCCGGCCGCCACGCCATCGCGCACGTAGTTGCGGATATTGCCCAGCGAGTTGTCGATGCGCGGAAAGATCGTATTCCAGGATGATGTGCCGGGACAAACATAGAACGGACGCCCGGACTCGGCCAGCGCTTTGAGCGTCGGATACGATTCTTCGGCCTCATACCACCAGTCGAGCAGGATCACATCTTCGGGAATCTCCGAGATCAGCTCGGGATAGTGGTTGAACACATCGGCCCAGATCATGATCTTCCGCCCGTGTCTGGTCGCCAGCTCACGCAGCTTCAGGATATGCTCAAGATAGACGCGCCCGTAGCCGCCGACCGCCGACATCTCCTTGGCCTGGCCGCGACCATGATCCCAGGCTTCGTCGGAGTCGACATTCAGGATCGGCACTGAGAACGCTGGCAGGAAATCGGCGTACAGCTCGTCGAGAAAATCGTACGACTCCTCAAGCGCGGGCGTGATGCTCCAGCGCCACGGCGTTTCGGCCAGATGCTCGTACGCGGGCAGGCTCAAAATATGGCGCATGTGGCCGGTCGATTGCAGATTCGGCACCAGCGCGATGTGGCGCTCACGGCACACCGCGTCGAGCGCCAGCATATCGTCGGCGCTCAGCGAGCCGCAGTTCTTGCCGATCTCGGGATGCGACGGAAACCGAAAGGTGTGCTCGGTGTAGAGCTGTAGCTCGTTGATCTTGTAGTGCGCCAGCGTCTTCGCCAACTTTTCAAGCGTTGCCAGCGTCGGCACGCGCGCCCGCGAGATGTCGAGCATAATCCCGCGATTGGGCAGGGCCGGCCGATCGGCGCAGGTGCAGCCCGGCAGCCGCCGGCCATGCGTGCGCACCAGCTGGATCAGCGTTTGCACGCCGTAGAACAGGCTGGACTCGGCGGCGGCGGTGATCGTCGCGCCGGATTCGGTGATCGCCAGCTGATAAGCCTGCGAACCTAACGCCTCGTTCGCTCCGCTCTGCGGTTGCTCGGTCGCGTCGTCGCGGCCTTGCAGAATCAGCCGGATCGCGTTAGGCCGCGTGGCTGAAGCATCCGCCTTCACCAGCGGGAGCCGCAGCCCAGAGATCTCTTCGATCGCCGACTGAAGATCGCGGGCCGCAAAGAGCGTGGCGTCGCTGGCCTGTGTGCCCAGTAGAATGGTGGTTTCACCATTCAGGCCAAAACTGCCGGAAGACCAGGCGAAGCTGTGCGGCTGGGGAATAAGCATCGGTGCACTGGACGTCATTGTGCCTCCATCGAAAGATTGCTGGTTAGCCAGAGCAAGAATCATCGCCAAGCCTGATTCTTGACAACCTCAACATTGTAAGCTATTCTTGCGACAACGAAGTGAAAGCGCTTTCAACACACAAAGGAACGTAGCACGCGCTAAACGCTTCGGAGGTACCATCCTACCACTGTTCTTCAAGATTTTTTACGCGCCTGTTTCATCGTCTAAACACCGTCCGGTCACAACGAAGTGAGAAAAATGCTCATGGCAGCATTGACGATCGAACAAATAGCGAAGCTGGCGTCCATCTCCCCAACGACAGTTTCGCGGGTGCTCAATAACCATCCTAACGTACGGCCGGCCGTACGGGAGCGGGTGCTCCAGGTTATTCATGAACAAGGCTATGTTCCGCGCGCCGCCGCGCAGAGCCTGGCAAAGCAGCGATCGCAGGTGATTGGGCTCCTGGTTCCGGTTGCCGCAGCGGAGAATTTCTCCGATCCCTTCTTTGGCCCTCTGGTTCAGGCGATTACGGTATCGAGCACGCGGGCAGGCTATTTTGTAGTATTGTCGATCATCACGGCCGACATGGAGCGCGGATTTTACGAGCGTGTTCTACGCAGCCGGCACTTCGACGGTGTGCTGATGTTCTCGGGCGATATCGACGATCCGGTGCTGCCGCTGCTGATGAAAGATAAAACGCCGCTGGTGCTGATCGGCAGTAATCCGTACTTCCAGGATCTGACCTGGGTCACCACCGAGCAGCGCGAAGGCGCGCGGGCGGCGGTCGCGCATCTGATCCGGCTGGGACACCGGCGCATCGCGACGATCACCGGCAGCCTGCACACGGTCGCGGGCATGGAACGGCGCGACGGCTATAAACAAAGTTTGTTGGAAACAGGCATACCGCTCCATGCGGAGTATATCGTCGAGGGCGACTGGATGTGGCAAGGTGGCTTTGATGGCATGCGGCATCTTCTCAGTCTCCCCGAGCCGCCCACAGCGGTTTTTATTGCCAGCGATACCATGACGATGGGCGCGATGCGCGCGATCGTGCAGATGGGCAAAGCGATTCCCGGCGATGTAGCGCTGGTCTCGTTCGACGATCTGCCGTCGGCACTGTACGCCAATCCGCCGCTGTCCACGGTGCGTCAGCCGATCGCGGAGATCGGCGAGATCGCGGTGCGGCTGCTGGTCGATCAGATCGAGCATCGGGCGCATGGCGGCCAGCATATTTATCTCCCGAACGAACTTGTCGTGCGCAGCTCGTGCGGCAGCGCGCAAAAATCAGCTTTGGCTGTCACTGGGACCGCTCCCAGTTTTGGATAGCAGACTGAGTCTCTGGCTCGGTAGCAGACTTATGTGTAGCAGGTTGTAGCGAAAGGAGGTAAGCACCTAACATTGCGGCCACTATTCTCGTTCGCCGGTTGTTTCTTAAGGAGGCTCGAAGATGAACTCAGTTCGCGTGAAACGCCGTCCAACATTGCAAATGATCTTTCCGTTACTTGTCGTTCTGTCGCTGATTCTTGCCGCGTGTGGCACCCCCGCCGCGACGACGCCGTCGGCCAGCGCTCCGGCATCCGCAGAACCATCCGCAGCTGCCAGCCCGGCCGCCAGCGAAGCCGCTAGCCCGGCCGCCAGCGAAGCT
>DASWTQ010000736.1:0-27653 GCA_036402055.1 Herpetosiphonaceae bacterium | reverse complement strand
GATCGGCCCAGTGTGTATCGTAGCCCGCCGACACGATGATCAGCTGCGGATCGAAGCGCCGCACCGCGCGCAGCACCAGCTCCTCATAGACGCGCTCAAACGCTGCGTCGCCGGTGTAGGCCGGCATCGGGATGTTGAGCGTCGCGCCCTCGCCATTGCCGGAGCCGCGCTCGCGCCAGTGACCGGTGCCAGGATAAAACGGGTAGGTGTGCGACGAGATGTAGAGCACGTTGGGATCGTCGTAGAAAATGTCCTGCGTGCCGTTGCCGTGATGCGTATCCCAATCGATGATCGCGACGCGCCCAACTCCCAGGCTGGATCGCGCCACCTGCGCCGCCACCGCGACGTTGTTGATCAGGCAGAAGCCCATCGCCGTCGAGGGCGTGGCGTGATGGCCGGGCGGCCGCACCAGCGCAAAAGCGTTGTCGAACTCGCCGCCCATCACGGCCTCCACCGCGCGACACACCGATCCCGCCGCCAGCAGCGCGACATCCCAAGACTCCTGCACGATGTAGGTGTCGGGGTTGAGCCGACCGCCGCCAAACATCGCCATGCGCTGCGTGTGGTCGAGCATCCGCCGGTGGTGCACCGCCCGAACCTCGTCGTCGGTAGCGTGGCGTCCCTCGATACGGGTTAGCTCGGCGGGCAGATCGCTGGCGGCCAGCGCCTGTTTGATCGCGCGCAGCCGTGAAGCGTTTTCGGGATGGTCGAAATCGTCGTGCAGCAAAAAACGATCATCGATGAGATAGGCTGTGCTCATGCTCAGATCCTTCGCCCTCAAAAACTCGCCAGGAAGCGTAGCACGAAATGCTGGGAAGGGCAATCGGAGAACGGAGAACCAAGAACCAAGAACCCAGAACCGAACGGAAGAACAAAGAACAAAGAGCAGAGAACAAAGAAGTACCATAATTCCCCCTCGCCTGTCGCAACGGAGGCGGAAGCCCGCCGACGTTCGGGGAAGGGGGAAGCCCGCCAGGGCAGGGGGTGAGGGCCACGAACGAGAACAAAAGATCAAAGGAACAAGGGAACAATATGCTGGCGTAGAAACTCCTTTGTTCACTTGTTCGCTTGTTCCTTTGTTTGCGCGCAGCGCCTCTACTCGACAGGCGCAAGTCTTTTCGCTAAAATGTGAAAGACATAACAAAGATCAGCACAGGCTATTGAAAGGACTGGCGCGGTATGCCCGAAACGACCCAAGAAGGATTCGATGTCGCGATTATCGGTGGAGGACCAGCTGGATTATTCGGCGCATTTTACGCAGGCTTGCGCGGCATGAAGACGCTCCTGCTCGACGCGCTGCCGGAGCTGGGCGGCCAACTCGCGGTGTTGTATCCCGAAAAATATATCTTCGACGTGCCTGGATTTCCCAAGATTCTGGCCCGTGATCTTGTTAAGCAGCTCGTCGAGCAGGCGATGCAGTCTAACCCGACGGTGCAGCTTGAGGAGCAGGTTACCAACATCGAGCCGATCGGAGAGCGGCAGATCAAGCTTTCCACAACCGGCGGCGTGTACCAGACCAAAGCCGTGCTGATCGCGGCCGGCGTCGGCGCGTTCGCACCCAACAAGCTTGACGCTCCCGGCGTGGCGCGGCTGGAAGGCAAAGGCATCTACTACTTTGTGCGCTCCAAGGAAGAGTTCGCCGACAAGCGACTGCTGATCGTCGGCGGCGGCGACTCGGCCGTCGACTGGGCGCTCAATCTCCAGGACACCTGCCGCGAGATCACGCTGATCCATCGCCGCGACCAGTTCCGCGCGCACGAGGGCTCGATCAAAGACATGTACGCCTCGCGCACCAACGTGATGACCTTCTGGGAGCTGAAAGAGGTTCACGGCGAGGATAAGGTCGAGGCCGTGACGATCGTCAACAACCAGACCAAGGAAGAGCGCGAGCTGCCCATGGACGCGGTGCTGCTGACGCTGGGCTTCAAAGCCGACATGGGGCCGATCAAAAACTGGGGCCTGTCGCTCGAAAAGCGCTCGATCAAGGTCGACGGCAAGTTCGCAACCAGCATGCCCGGCGTGTACGCTGCCGGCGACATCGCCGCCGCCGAGGTCAAGCTGGATCTGATCGCGGTGGGCTTTGGACAGGCCGCGATCGCCGTCAACGCGATCAAAACCTACATCGATCCCAAGGCCCGGCTCTTCCCCGGCCACTCCTCGGAGATGAGCGACAGCGCCAAGTCGCACTAATCATTCATCGCCAATCAACGCCCAAAGACGAGCGTAATCAAGCTCGTCTTTTTGTTTTGCCTCAGCTCTTGGCCTGATACTTGGAAGGGCACGATCGACTGACCCGAATGGATGGAGATTATGACAAACACAGTCTACGAGTCGCTGGTCATCGGCGGCGGACCGGCGGGACTTTCCGCTGCGCTCTACCTGGCACGCTACGATCGCACCGTGGCCCTCTTCGACACCGGACGCGGCCGATCCTCGTGGCACCAGATCAACCATAACTACCTCGGCTTTCCCGGCGGCGTTCCCGCGCGCCATCTGCGTGAGCTAGGCCGCCAGCAGCTTGAAGAGTATCCGCAGGTCGAAACCCTGGAGTATAAGATCGATCGGCTGGAGCGGCAGAACGGCGAGTTTATCGCCTACGGCCAGGCAGGCGAGTGGCGCGGCAAGACCGTGATCATCTGCACCGGCGTGATCGATCATTATCCACACTTCGACGGCTGGGAAGAATATGTTGGCCGCAGCATGTTCTGGTGCATCACCTGCGACGGCTACGGCTGCCGCGACGCGCGCGTGGTGGTGGTGGGCAACAAGAATCAGGCGGCCAGCGAGGCGCTTCAGCTGCGGCGTTTCACCCACCAACTCACGGTGCTCACCGACAGCCGCGAGTGCTACATCGACGAGAAATTTCAGCGCCGCCTGAAGCAGGCCGAGATCCCGCTGGTCCACGACAAGATCGACACGGCGATCGGCAAGGACGGCGAGTTCGAGGCGCTCTGCACCAAGAGCGGCCAGCGCATCGAGCTGGATCAGCTGTTTTGCCAGCATGGCGCGACGCCGATCGTCAATCTGGCCGAGGATCTCGGCGTGCTGATCAGCCGCGATGGCTATATCTGCACCGATGTCGAGCAGAAGACGAATGTCGCGGGCGTCTACGCGGCCGGCGATGTTACACGACTGCACTCACACCAGATCACGACGGCGGTGCACGAAGGCGGCATGGCCGCATCGGCTGCCAACTACTATCTGTATCCCGACGAACTCAAAGACGAGTGATCGGCGCAATCTCGCGCAGATGATTTGCCGGCTCGCGGTATGATATTCTTCGGCTAAGCATTGAAGCTCAGAACACCGAGGAGGACTGATGAGTCTGCCCGTCATTCATCTAGCAGGCACGCCGTACGAGCAGGGCCGGCAGCATGGCGCCGCGCTGCGCGAGGCGATCGTGCATAATCTGGCGACCTACTTTGAGCGCTTCGAGCGCGAGGGCAAAGTTGCGCGGCCGGAGGTGCTGGAGCGTGCGCGGCGCTATGCCGAGGCGATCGTCGAGCATAACGCGGCCTACTTCGAGGGCCTGCGCGGCGTGGCCGACGGCTCCGGCTGCGATCTGATCGAGCTTGTGGCGCTCAACGTGCGCTACGAGATCTTGTACTACCAGTTCGGCGTCAACGCCATGGCCGACGGCTGCACCGCCTTTGCGATCGATCCGAGCCTGTCGGCCAACGGGCATCTGATTCTGGGCCAGAACTGGGACTGGATTCCACAGGTACAGGGCGCAATCCTGCACACCACCGACGCCGACGGCATGCAGGTGATCAGCTTCACCGAGGCCGGGATCGTCGGCGGCAAGATCGGGCTGAACTCGGCGGGGCTGGGCCTGGGCATCAACGGCATCACCTCCACCGCCGACGACTGGTCGCGGCTGAGCAAGCCGTTTCATGTGCGCTGTTACGAGATCTTGCGCTCCCGCGACTTCCAGGAGGCAACGCGCATCATCACCAGCAGCGATCGGGCCTGCTCGACGAACTTTTTGATCGCGCAGGCTCCCGACCGGATTGTGGACATCGAGGCCGCGCCCAAGCAGATCCAGCTGCTGACCTGCGAAGACGGCTGTGTGGTACACACCAACCACTTTGTCGAGCCCGAGCGCGCGGGCATCGAAGAGCCGCCCAACCCGCGCCGCCAGTACTCGTACAATCGCCGCTCACGAATGCGCGAGCTGCTCACGTCCCAGCAGCCGCTCACGATCGCCGACATGCAGCGCTTTCTCCAGGACCACAACGACTACCCGTTCTCGATCTGCCGCCACGAAGATCCCAGCGGCCCGCCCGCCGAGCAGTACAAAACCGTGACGGCCGTGGTGATGGATCTCAACGAGCGACGCATATGGCTCAGCGACGGGCCGCCCTGCACCAGCGAGTTTCAAGAGCTGGTCTTGACCAGCTAAATTTGAAATAAAAGCTTAAACAAAAAAACCGTCAGGAAATTCCTGACGGTTCTTAGTGGGGTGGCTGACGGGTTTCGAACCCGCAACCCTCGGAACCACAATCCGATGCTCTGCCGTTGAGCTACAGCCACCACATGTTGTGCCTACTCTGAGTGAACCACTCATTTGCAGCGAGGGAGAGTATACCAGACGCAGCGCGAAAATGCAAACCTCACGATCGACAAATTTGTGCGATTTCACTGGTCGATCGTCGGTTGCCTGCGCTGAGCGGCTTCGCTTATAATTGATTGGTAGTATATGAAACGAGGAGTGGATGGCACGAGAAAAATTAGCGCTGGTCGATGGACATGCCGTTGCGTTTCGGGCCTTCCATGCCATGCGCGAGGCCGATCTGCGGGCATCGAGCGGCGAGCCGACTTTTGCGGTCTTCGGCTTTCTCCAGATTGTTCTGACCACGCTTCAGCAGCTCCGGCCCCAGTACGCGGCGGTCGCCTTCGACGTCGGCCGCACCTTCCGCGATGAGCTGTACGCCGAGTACAAGGCCAATCGCAGCGAGGCGCCCGAGGATTTTCATACGCAGCTGGCGCGGATCAAGCAGGTCGTCGAGGCGCTCAACATTCCGATCTACACCGTCGAGGGCTTCGAGGCCGACGACGTGATCGGCACGCTCTCGCGGCGGGCAACCAAGCAGAACGTCGAGACCTACATCATCACCGGCGACAGCGACACGCTCCAGCTGGTCGACGATCATGTGCGCGTGCTGCTGGCGGTGCCCTACGGCAAACGCCAGGAGGCCAAAGAGTACGATCTCGACGCCGTGATCGAGCGCTACAAAGGGCTCAAGCCCAACCAGCTCGCCGATCTGCGCGGCCTCAAAGGCGATACCTCGGATAATATTCCCGGCGTTAAAGGCATCGGCGAGACCGGCGCGATCAGCCTGCTGAATCAATTTGGCACCGTCGAGAACATCTACGAGCACCTCGACGAGGTCCCGAATCGCTATCGCAAGGCGCTGGATGGGCAGCAGGAGCAGGCGATCTTTTCCAAGCAGCTGGCGACGATCCACTGCGATGTTCCCGTCGAGCTGGACCTGGAGCGCTGCCGGCTCTCGGGCTACGATCGCGACGCCGTGATCACGCTGTTCCAGGATCTTCAGTTCGGCAGCCTGCTGCGGAAGCTGCCCGACAACGAAAACCTGACCGTCGCCGGAACCGAAGCGCCCGCACCGGCCGAGACCAAAAGCGCCCCGCGATCGGGCAAGGCTACCAAGTCGGGGCAGATGGCGCTCTTCGACGACGAGCCGGAGAGCAAGCCCGCGCCGGTCGCCGCGCCGACGCCCGCGCATGGCGAGTACATCGCCGTGCGTACCCGCGAGCAGCTGGACGAGATGGTTCGCGAGCTAAAAGCCGCAGCGGTGATCGGGTTCGACACCGAGACCGACTCGCTCAACATCGTGCGTGGTCATGTGGTGGGCCTCTCCTTCGCGACGACGCCGGGCAAAGCGTGGTATGTGCCGATCGGCCACAGCGGCGACGACGGTCCACAGCTTGAGCGCGAGGTTGTGCGCGAGGCGCTGCTGCCGCTCCTGGAAGACGCCGGCAAGCTCAAGGCCGGGCACAACGCCAAGTTCGATCTGCTGGCGCTGCGCACGCTGGACATCAACACCCAGGGCGTCCAGTTCGACACGATGATCGCGGCGCAGCTACTGGGCAACCTGGGCATCGGCCTCAAAGATCTGGCCTTCAACCTGCTGAAGCTCAAAGATCCGATGACCGAGATCACCGACCTGATCGGCACTGGCCGCAACCAGATCACCTTTGATCAGGTCCCGATCGAGCAGGCCACGCCCTACGCCGCCGCCGACGCGGACATGACGCTGCGCATTCGTGACCGGCTGGATCAAGAGCTGGATCAGTATCCCGCGATTCGCAAGATCTTCGAGACGATCGAGATGCCGCTGGTGCCGGTGCTGACCGATATGGAGTGGCAGGGCATTAAAGTCGACGTCAAGATCCTGCATCAACTCTCGTCGAATATGCAGCGGCGGATCGAAGAGCTGGAGAACACGATCTACGAGATCGCGGGCAGCAAGTTCAACATCGGCTCGGGGCAGCAGCTGAACAAAGTGCTCTTCGAAGATCTCAAGGTGCCGACTTCGGGCCTGAGCAAGACTAAGACCGGCCTGTACTCGGTGACGGCCGAGGTGCTGGAGCGGCTGAGCGGCACGCACGAGATCATCACGCTGATCCAGGAGTATCGCCAGCTGACCAAGCTCAAATCGACCTATCTGGACGCGCTGCCGGATCTGGTTGACGAAAACCAGCGCGTGCACACCTCGTACAACCAGATCGGCTCGTCGACGGGGCGGCTGAGCAGCACCGCGCCCAACTTGCAGAACATTCCGGTGCGCACCGAGCAGGGTCGCGAGATTCGCCGCGCGTTTATTGCCGAGGATGGCTGCTACCTGCTGTCGGCGGACTACTCCCAGATCGAGCTGCGGCTGCTGGCGCATATCACGCAAGATCCCGGGCTGCTGGAAGCGTTCAGGGAAGGCCGCGATATTCACGCAGCCACAGCGGCGCGGCTCTTCGGCGTGCCTATGGACAAGGTCACCAAGAACCAGCGGCGGATCGCCAAGACCACGGTCTTCGGCACGATCTACGGCATCTCGGCGTTTGGCCTCGCGGCGCGCACGGATCTCAACCGTGAGGAGTCGCAGCAGCTGATCGACGGTCTGTTCGCGACGTATCCCGGCATCAAGCGCGTCTTCGACGAGACGCTTCAGTTTGGACGCGAACAGGGCTACGTCGAGACGCTCTTCGGGCGGCGGCGCTACTTCGGCCGTGGCAGCGACAACGCGCTCACCACCAAAGGGCCGCGCAAGCAAGCCGCCGAGCGCGAGGCGATCAACGCGCCGCTCCAGGGAACCAGCGCCGACCTGATCAAAATGGCGATGATCCGGCTCTTCGACGAGCTGCACAAGCGCGGCTTTGCAGCCAAGATGCTGCTTCAGGTCCACGACGAGCTGCTGCTCGAAGTTCCCGACGACGAGCTGGACGAGGTCAAGCAGCTGGTGCGCGAGATCATGGAAGGCGTGTATCCTGAGCTGAGCGTGCCGCTCGAAGTCGAGATCAGCACTGGCCGCAACTGGGAAGAGATGGGGTAGGTGGAGAACCAAGAACCAAGAACCAAGAACCAAGGAACCAAGGAACCAAGGAACAAAGAACAGAGGAGTACCTAAAACCACCTCGCCTACCGCAGTGGGAGAGGGGGTGGCGTGTAGCGCCGGGGGTGAGGGCTTGATCTCCTACCGCTCCAGCACACCCACCACTTGCAGCCAGGGCGGCTCGGGAAACGGATTGCGCTCGATCCGCATGCCGAGCCGCCGCATCACGCCCATCGAGCCCACGTTGTCGTACGTCGTCGTCGCGACAACGCGCTTGAGCTTCAGCACATCGAAGGCATAGCGCACGAGCGCTCCTGCCGCCTCGCTGGCATATCCTCGCCGGTGGTAGGCGGGCGAGAGCGCATAGTACAGCCCAAACTCGGCTGTGCTGAGCCCGGTCGATTCTTGATGCGTCGATTGAAATCCCGACAGCTGATCGAACGGAGCCAGACACGGCACATAGCCGCACGCGCCGATCAGCGTGCCGTCGGAACACAGCACCACTGCCCGGTCGCCGTAGGGCGGCTGGTACATCTTGGCCAACTGCTCATAGTTGAGCACGCTCCACTCCAGCCAGCGCCGCCGCTCATCGCGCGCCATCGCGCCCTCGGTACCAAGCTCGGCGTCACTCAGCTCCACATCCAGAATCTGATAGAGCGCATCAAGATCGTCCAGCGTAAACGGGCGAATCAGAAGTCGCTCGGTTTCCAGCGTCGGCATGCGCATACAAAACCTGCTTTCGTGCAAACGGATCGCGGCGATCGCAGCGCGCTTAGACCACTTTGAGCCGCAGCGCCACGTTGACCTGCGCATCGACGATCAGTAGGGCCTTGTGATCTGCCATGATCCAGATCCTCCCACAAAAACCGCTCTCACCGCGTGAGTGAGAGCGTAGCACAGACGTACTAATCATGCAAGACGAACCGCAGAGCTAAGCCTTCAACAGCGCGCTCAGCCGCCCGATCTCGGTCCAGCGCGGGACAGGAGCATAGATCGTATCGAGCGCGAAGACCTGGATCACATACGCCTGACCATCGACGGTCACGCGCTGCTGCTCCGACAGCGGATTGCCGAGCGAACGACCGGCGCGCAGCTCGCTGAGCATATACTGGTGAAACGCCTGCTCAGGATGATACTGCGCCTGAGCCGCCGCAAACGTCGCATTGAGCAGGGCATCGCTCAGCGCGTTGGGCGATTCGGGCTGTGGCTGCTGTCCATCCTCCTCGCGCCAGGCAGTGATCAGCTCGTTCACATGCTGGATGTAGCGCTGCACATTATTGTTGTCGTCGGCCGGCGCGTACACCGGGATCGCTTTTTCGATCGTATCCAGGCCGCGCTCGTCGATATAGCGCTTGTTGATCCGCTCGCACCAGTCGTTGAGGCTATCCTGCCAGCTGCGAAAGATCGCAAAGTTGCGCGGATGCGTGCCGACAGCGCGCTCGGGCCGAAACGCCTTGCGCACATTGCCCCAGCTCAGCGTCTCGACAGCCACGCCCTTGGTGCCAAAGGTCGACTCATGCGCAAAAAAGCCGAGCGCCACCGCCGGATCGATGCCGTGGTTGCGCACAATGGTGTAGCACTCGGCCGCGATTGGCGCGCAGGGCGAGTTGAATCGTTCGAGGACGCGGACGAACTGAGCCTGGGAGATGCGCGGCTGGCTGCGGAAGGTGACGGCCATAGAACACTCCTTCGCGAATGCACACTTGAGCCTGCGAATAGGACGCGATCGGAACGCCGGCAGCAGCATTCCGATCGGAAGAGGAAGCTATGGTCTCGTGGTAGCGCTCGATGCGAAGCGGCGCTACTGATTACGTAGAATCACGTCGCGGCGCTTGAAGGAGATCAGCGCCAGGCTGATCAGCAGCACAGTCAGCGCCAGCTGCGCCAGCGGAATATAGTAGCCGCCGCCGGTCCAGTCGCGACTGGTGGCCAGCTTGAAGCCGGCCATCGCGGGATAGATCGGCCAGCTAAACAGCGATTGCAGCGGCTCGATAAAGCGATACACCGGCGAAAGATGCCAGGCCTGGCTGTAGAGCGCGATCGCCAGCACCGCCAGCAGCGCGAGACGCATCACGTTGGGCAGCACCAGCGCCGACAGCAGCACAATCAGCGACGAGAGCAGCGCCACGTTGAGCAGCAGCGGCACCACGCTCAGGAAAAACTCGTTCCACAGAAAATCAAACGGCCGATTAAAGATGATCGTCAGCGCGCTCACCAGCACAAACATCGTCAGCACGACGATCAGCGCCACAAAATACAGCCCCAGCAGATAGCCGTTGCGGCCCAGCGGCCGGGTCAGCATCACGTAGCCCTGCGGCCGTTCGCCCAGGCTGAGCAGCGCCGCCGTGGTGTAGAGCGCCATCAGCAGCGTAAAAATGCCGGTCAGCGAGAAAAACTGCTCGCTGCCGACCGTCCACTCGCGCAGGAATAGTCCCCAAAACAGGATCGCCGCGACCAGCTCGATAATGATGCGGCCGCTGCGAATATATTCGGTAAGCGTAAAACGCGTAAAGGTCCAAAGCCGACGAAATGCGAGCATTAGCGATCCTCGATCAAGGTTTCAAGTAGGTCTTCCGACGTCGCGGGCGGCGGCGCTGCGGCAGCGGCCTGTCCATCGCGCACGGCGTTGAGATAAAACTGCTCCAGCGCATCGGCCTCGGGCACAATCGACTGGATCGCAACGTCGTCGTCGAGCAGCCGCCGCAGCACCGTGGCGATCAGCGCGTCCGAGCTTGGAAAGATCGTGACCGACAGTCGATCGTAGCGCACCTCGGGGCCGATCGCTTGCAGCGCGTTGGCGGTTTCGAGCGGCAGATCCGTCACACGGATCGTGACGCTGTGGCCTTGCTCGTGCAGCGCCGCCAGCGTCGATGTATGCGTAATCTTGCCGCCCACCAGCACGCCGATACGATCGCAGAGCCGCGCAACCTCGGTCAGCTGATGCGTGCACAGAAAGATCGTGTGCCCGGTATCGCTGAGCGTGCGCAGCAGCGCCGCCATCTCGCGCTGGCCGCCAGGATCGAGGCCCGACGCCGGCTCGTCCACGATCAGCAGATCCGGCTCGTGGAGCACGGCCTGCGCAATGCCGATGCGCTGCAACATGCCCTTCGAGTACGTGCCGATGCGCCGCTCCGCCGACTGGCCGAGTCCCACCAGATCGATCACTGTGTCGATGCGATCGTGAAGCGACTTGCCGCCCAGCCCCGACAGACGACCCAGCGTGAACAGATATTCGCGGCCCGTGAACTGATTATGGTAGCGCGGACGCTCGGGCAAATAGCCGATGCGCGCGCTCAGCTGCTCGCGCTCCTCGACGCCGAGCACGCGGATCGTGCCATCGTCGGGCTTGAGCAAGCCCAGGATCAGATGCATCAGCGTGGACTTGCCAGCGCCGTTGGGACCGAGCAGCCCCCACACCTCCCCCTGCGAAACCTCAAGATCGACGCCGCGCAGCACGTGCAACGAGCCATACGATTTATGCAAATTACTGGTATATATTGCCTGCTCAGCCATGCAGCCGCCTTGTATCGGTAACTCAACGTTGTGCAGGTATAATACTGCAAGCACGTAGAACGGGCAATCAAGCGCGCGGCGGCTTGCGTATCGCCGCGCCTGAGCAAGAAGCTGCGCCCGAATCATGATCAGGAGGCTGTTTATGCGACCGTCGCGCCAGGCCGATATTCCCGAGATTCTTAAGCTGCGCATCTACGAGGTGGTGAGCGCCGTGCCGTCCGGCACCGTCAGCACCTACGGCGACATCGCGACGATCGTCGGCGGCGGCATCGACGCCTGGACCATCGGGCAGGCGCTGAACCAGGTGCCGAAAGATCGCGAGCAGGAAATTCCCTGGCAGCGGATCATCAACGCGCAGGGCGGCATCAGCACCAAGGGATTGCTTCAGCGCAAGCTGCTGGAAGACGAGGGCGTAGAGTTCAACGAGCAGAACAAGATCGAGCTGCGCCGGTTTCGCTGGTCTGGACCGGCGGCTGAGTGGGCTGCTGAGAACGGCTACCAGACGCTGACGCCGGACGAGCCCGAGCCGGAGCAGCTATCGCTGCTGTGAGCGTGTCCGCCAACAAACGCATGATCCTCGACCATCCTCACAGCTCAGTGCATCCTGAGATTTACATTCCAAACCGCATTTACTCATGATTACAGGGGGCGTACGGCAGAACGCCCTCTAAAGCCACAACCGTTTCGCAAGCATAATCATCTTCAACCCATGACTATACAAAAGTCATGGTGTGATCGATCGCGTTCCGAAGAGCTTGGGGATCAGACGGGAGGGTGCGGTATGGAGGTAGACGTTCAATCGGCTGCAACTTCAAAAGTGTATTACCCCAGGAATCGAAAATTAATGTGGCTCATCAGTGGAGTGCTGCTCCTCGTTTCGGCCGGGCTGCTTGCGTATGAAACCTCTGAGGTTATCGCAGCTCTGTTTCTCCTGCCAGGTGTCTACTTTTTATGGTATAGCTTTACAACACGTCTCGTTATCTCGCCCGCCGGCATTGCCTTTGACAGCCTGGGCGTGTATAGCGTCGTCACTTCATGGTCTAACGTTGAGAGGATCGTAGAGATTCCCAGCAGTACAGGCGGAACAATCCGCGTGCTTATGCTGCGCCAACCTGCGGCTACCGGCTGGTGGTATCGGGATGCCGCGCTGCTGCCTGAGCATCGCGGACGAGCGATCCCTTTGAGCGCGCCGAGCTGGAAGCAACCTCGTGTGTCTGGACGACTCGGCGAGATTGAGGAGCAGATTCAGCACTACACGTCGCAGGTGCTGCCTTGAGAAGGTCGATGACCAATGATTCAGGGCGTGATACATCACGCCCCTACGAACCGATTGAATCAACACCGTCGTGAGCTGAACGGCATACTAGATGCTGACCGGCGGCTTGCGATCGATCCAGGGCTGCGCCTCCTCAACCTGGCTGGCCAGCCGTAAAAGCGTCGCCTCGTCGCCCAGGCGCCCCACGAAATGCGAGCCGAGCGGCAGCCCATCCGCCGACTGGTACAGCGGCAGCGAGATCGCGGGCTGGCCCGTGATGTTGATCAAGCACGTGAAGACTGCGGGATCGCCGAGCAGCCACCTGATCCAGCTGCGCGCATCCTGCGACGGATCGTCGGCGTTGTAGGTGCCCAGCTCCACCGGCGGCTTGGGCATCGTCGGCGTCAGCAGCAGATCGTACTCCTGCATAAACGCGCCCATCGCACGATTCGTCTGGTTGAAGATCGCGATCGCGCGCAGCACATCCAGCCCTGAAGTCTTCAAGCCCTCCTGATACAAGGCCCAGCTGGTGGCCTCCATCAGCTCCGGCGCCGGCGTGCGATTGAAGAACAAACGCGTGTTCTCGACCGCTCCCGCCGTCCAGCCGGCCCACGCCGGCACAGATGCCTCAAGCACCGCCTCATAATCGATCTCCGGCGCGGCCTCGACCACCTCGTGTCCCAGCGACTCAAGCAGCTGCACGGTCTTCTGGATCGCCTCGACGCAGGCCGGATCGGACGCCAGGCCGTTGAAGCCGGTCGTCGTGTAGGCGATCTTATATTTGTCGTGCCCGCCGTTGATCACTTTGCTGTACGGCCGCTCCGGCTCGGCAATGACGTACGGCTCGCCCGGCGCCGCGCCGTGTACCGCGTCGAGAATCGCGGCGCAATCCCGCACCGTGCGCGTTACGGCCAGCTCAATGCCGAGACCCAGCAGCGCCTCGCCGAAATCGGGTGCCAGCGAGACGCGTCCACGCGAGGGCTTGAGACCAACCAGGCCACAGGTCGAGGCCGGAATGCGGATCGAGCCGCCGCCGTCGTTGGCGTGGGCGACCGGAACGATGCGCGCCGCAACCGCAGCCGCCGAGCCGCCACTTGAGCCGCCGGGGCTGCGAGTCGTATTCCACGGGTTGCGCGTCGGGCCGTGCAGCACCGGCTCGGTCGTCACGTTCGAGCCGAACTCCGGCGCGTTGGTCCGGCCGAGCGTCACGAAACCGGCGCGTTTGTAGCGGGCCATCAGCTCGCTGTCGTGGGGAAAGACCACGCCCTGCGTAAAGCGGCTGCCCATATCGGTAGGCACGCCGGCCGCATGGATCACCAAATCTTTAATCAAGAACGGCACGCCCCGAAACGGCCCGTGGGGCAGCGCCGCCTCGTCGATCTGATCGGGATCTTCGATGATCATACCGATGACCGCGTTGAGCTGCGGGTTGAGCTGTGCGATCGCCTCCAGTGCCAGCGCGGCTAGCTCACGTGGCGTGACTGCTCGGCGATGGACAAGCTCGGCTAAGCCAAGAGCATCGTACTGGGCGTACTCCTGCAAGTTCATGGGGATCTCCTTGGCATAGGAACGACAACCCGTGTCGGTCGCCGCAGGCTTGAGGAAAACCAGGGGCGACCGAATCATACCCTTAGACTATCATATCTGGCAACTGCGAAAACAGCTCAGCGGATCGCGCCGTGGGGCAGCACCGCATGAACGCCGAGCATTCCCGCGTTGACGATCTGCGTGATGCGCAGATCGACCACCAGGCTAGCCAGGCCGAACGCCTCGGGCTTGCCGAGCTGATACTGCGTCTGCATCAGCTCCAGCATCGCCTCCAGCGCAATCACCATCGCCTCGTAAAGATCTGTGTGAAAGCCAAACGTGATCCAGCCGGCCGGCGTGTTGGCGCGCGGCGTCGTCAGATGCAGATCCGGCACGAGATCGAACTGAAGCTCGACGCGCTCCATCGGACACTCGATCGCCGTGACGCAGACCTCGCCATCGCCCTGCACGCCATGGCCATCGCCGACCGAGAAGAGGCCGCCGGGCACCGCGATCGGCAGGTAGAGCGTGCTGCCCGCGACAAGCTCCTTGCAGTCGATGTTGCCGCCGGTGACGCGCGGCGGCGGCGTGCCGTGAAAGCCCGGCTCGGCAGGCGGCATGCCCATCACGCCCATGAAGGGCCGCAGGCTAACCGTGTGACCGTGCTGGTTGCGCGCGGTCATCTGATCGGCGTCGAGCGTCCAGAGCAGAATCGTGCCCTGCTTATCAAGGCCCAGGCGCTCGTTGAGCGGCGAGTGCCAGCCGCCGGCGAAGGTGTGACCCCACGCGCCGGGCCGCACATCCTTGATCTGCACCGCCAGCGTCATGCCCGGCTCTGCGCCACGAATCGCGACCGGGCCGCACAGCGCGTGACCGCCGCCGTGCTCCCGATTACGCGGCTCGAACTTGCGAACCGGCGCGTCGATGTTGGTGGATGTGCGCGGCTCAAGATGCCAGCCGGAGTCGAGCGTCCGATAGATCACGGTATCGCCGGAGTCGATGGTCAGCACCGGCTCAAGCTCGCGGGAGAACACGCCGTGGAGCGTGCGCTGCTCCGGCTCGATCGTAAAGGTTGCCATCGCGATCTGCTCCTTGTGTGAAGGACGCGCCGGCTAGCCCGACTGCCTGGCGCTATCGAGGCTGGCGGCCAGATCCACGAAGTAGCGCAGCACGTGCGGATTGCTCATCGAGTCGGGATTGGCCGCCTTTTCGATCGGCACGCCCAGCATAATCTTTTTGACGGGCACCTCAAGCTTCTTGCCGCTCAGCGTGCGCGGAATCTCGGGGATCGCATAGATCTCGTTGGGAACGTGGCGCGGCGAGAGCGAGCTACGAATCCGGCTGTTGATGCGCGTCTTGAGATCGTCGTTCAGCTCCACGCCGGGCTTGAGCACCACGAAGAGCGGCATGTACGACGAGCCGCCGAGCCCTTCCAGATCGACCACCAGGCTGTCCATGACCTCGGGAATATCCTCGACGGTCCGGTAGATCTCGCTGGTGCCCATGCGCACGCCCTGCCGATTGATCGTCGAGTCCGAGCGACCGTAGATCACCACGCTGTCGCGCGAGGTAATCTTGACCCAGTCGCCGTGCCGCCAGACGCCGGGAAACATCTCGAAGTAGCTTTCGCGGTAGCGCTGGTTGTCGGGATCGTTCCAGAAATAGAGCGGCATACTCGGCATCGGCTGCGTGAGCACCAGCTCGCCAACCTCGTCGATCACGGGCTGGCCGTCCTCGTTCCAGGACTGCACATCCGCGCCCAGCGCGCGGCACTGGATCTCGCCGCGATACACCGGCAGCAGTGGGCAGCCCGTCACAAACGAGGTGCAAACATCGGTACCGCCGCTGGTCGAGATCAGCCACAGATCCGGCTTGATATGATCGTAGACCCACTGGAAGCCCTCGGGCGGCAGCGGCGATCCTGTTGATCCCATGCTGCGCAGGCGGCTGAGATCGTAAGCTTTGTTCGGCTCGATGCCGGCCTTCATGCAGGCCGCGATATAGGCCGCGCTGGTGCCGAAGCAGGTCATGCCCGTGTTCTGGGCAAACTCCCACAGCCGGCCAAGATCCGGCCAGCCAGGGCTGCCGTCGTAGAGCAGGATCGTACAGCCGACGAGCAGACCGCCGACCAGAAAGTTCCACATCATCCAGCCGGTCGTGCTGAACCAGAAGAAACGATCCTCGGGCTTGAGATCTTTTTGCAGGCTGATCGACTTGAGATGCTCAAGCAGAATGCCGCCCTGGCTCTGCACGATCGGCTTGGGCAGGCCGGTCGTTCCCGAGGAGTAGAGCACCCACAGCGGATGGTCGAACGGCACCTGCTCGAAGCGTAGCTCGGCCTCGGCGCTCAGCAGCTCGCCCCAGGCGACGGTGTTCGGCAGGTCGGCGGTGCCGGCTGACTGGTCGAGATAGGCTACCAGGATCGTTTTTTCCAGCGTGGGCAGCGCCTGCTGAAGCTCGGCCACCACCGCGCGGCGATCCTGGGGCTTGCCGCCGTAGTGATAGCCGTCGACCGCGATCAGCACCTTGGGCTCGATCTGCTTGAAGCGATCGATCACGCTCGGGCTGCCGAAGTCGGGCGAGCAGCTCGACCAGATCGCGCCGATGTTCGCGCAGGCCAGCACGGCCACGACGGCCTCGGGGATGTTGGGCATATAGGCGACCACGCGATCGCCGGGCTGGACGCCGAGGCCACGCAGCGCCGCCGCGATCGCTGCGACCTTCTGCTGTAGCTCAGTCCACGAGATCTCGGTCAGCGGCCGCAGCTCGGACTGAAAGATCATCGCCGGGCGATCCGTCGTGGCGTTGCGAAACACATGCTCGGCAAAGTTGATCTGCGCGCCCACGAACCAGCGCGCGCCCGGCATCTCGTGCTGCGTCAGCACCTGCGTGTAGGGCGCAGACGACTTAATCTCGAAAAATTCCCAGATCGAGGCCCAGAAGCGCTCGACGTCGGCGACCGACCACTGCCAGAGCGCCGCGTAATCTTCAAAGCTCGTCCCGTGCTGGTCTTCCAGCCAGCGCATGTAGCGCGTCAGCGACGCCTGCTCGCGAAGCTCGGCGGAAGGTTGCCACAGAATCGCGCCTTCAGTCATATTGGACATCTTCGTCCTCCGTGTTAAAAGCAATCGTAGGGTGCGCGAGGCCGCGCCGCTGCATACGATAGCATTATCTCAAGCCGAACGTCAACGGGGAAGGACGAAAGAACAAAGGAACAAACGAACAAACGAACAAAACGGAGAACCAAGAATCAAGAACCAAGAACAAAGAGCAGAGAACAAAGGGAGAAGCAAGAAGAGCGGAACAAATGAACAAACGAACAACAGAACAAAGAAAGTACCTTAATCCCCTTCGCCTGCCGGGGGTGCCCTCTGGGCCTGGAGAAGGGGTGGCGAGCGTGCGAGCCGGGGATGAGGGCCTGCCAAAGAACAAAAGATCCAATGAACAAAAGAACAAAGAGATTTCAGCCCAATCATTTGTTCCCTTGTTCCTTTGTTCGCCCGCAGAGCCTACACAACCGAAGCTTGCGCCGAGACGTAGTGTCATATATGCTGTGATACCACATCGAAGCTGCTGGCACGCTTCTAGCCGGAAGGTTGCACAATGGAAGTATTGACGACAAAGCGATTTGAATTTTCCTCGGCCCATCGCTACTGGAATCCAGAGTGGAGCGCCGAACAAAATAATCAGGTCTTTGGCAAGTGCACCAATCCGCACGGCCACGGTCATAACTACGTGCTGGAAGTAACTGTTGCGGGCGAGGTCGACGCCACGACCGGCATGGTGATGAACGTCGCCGATCTCAAGCAGATCGTCGGGCGCGTGCTGCTGGATTTCGATCACAAGCATCTCAACGAGGACACGCCCTACTTCCGTGAGCGCCAGCCGACAACCGAGAATATCGTTCAGGTGCTGTGGACGCTGATCCTGCCGGGGCTGCCCGACGGCGTGCGCCTGCACCGGCTGCGACTCTACGAGACCGCCGCGATCTTCGCCGATTTCTACGGCGGCGCGACCGCAACCTTCAGCCGCAGCTACCAGTTTTCGGCGGCGCACCGGCTAGACAGCCCGCAGCTCACGCCGGAGCAGAACATCGAGCTGTACGGCAAATGCAACAATCCCAAAGGTCACGGTCACGACTACCGCTTCGAGGTTACCGTCGAAGGCCCCGTCGATCCGGCGACCGGCATGGTTATCAATCTGGTCGATCTGGATGCGATCGTCCAGCCGCTGCTGGATGAGGTCGATCATACGCATCTGGATCGCCAGCAGCCATTTTTTCGCGATCGCCCATCGACGGCCGAGCATGTTGTCGCGTTTCTGTGGCAGCGTTTGTACACGTCGTTGGGCGAGCGTCTGCGCTGGATCAAACTTTGGGAAACACCTAATAATATCTTCGAATTTGGAGTACGCGAGCCATGAGCAATTCCACATCCCCCAACGGCAACCTGCATAACCCGGTAGTCGTCGACGCCGACGACGCACTGATCGACGACGACGAAATCAGCGGCTTTGAGGCGCCTCTGGGCATTGGCAAGATGGAAGCGATGCAGTTTCACAGCAATCCGGTGATCGAGCAGGCCATGGCGACGATCCTGACCGAGATCGGTGAGGACCCGCAGCGCGAGGGCCTGCTCAAGACGCCAAGCCGCTTTGCGCGCATGTTTAGCGAGCTGACCGCCGGCTACCATGTCGATCCGGCCGCGCTGATCAACGACGCGATCTTTAACGTGGATTATGACGAGATGGTCGTCGTGCGCGATATTCATTTTTACAGCCTGTGTGAGCATCATCTGCTGCCGTTCTATGGCCGCGCGCATGTCGCCTATCTGCCGCAGGGCAAGGTGCTGGGCCTGTCCAAGATCCCGCGCATCGTGGAGATGTTCGCGCGGCGGCTGCAAGTGCAGGAGCGCATGACCGTCGAGATCGCCGATTTTATCGTGGATGCGATCAATCCCGGCGGCGTGGCGGTGGTCGCCGAGGGCGTGCATATGTGCTCGGTCATGCGCGGCGTGCGCAAGGAGAACGCCAGTATGGTCACCAGCGCAATGCGCGGCGACTTCCGCACCGATCCCAAGACGCGCGGCGAGTTTCTGGGGTTTATCAAGGATGGCAAGCGCTGTGACTAGGCGCGTCGTTCTGATCACAGGGGCAGGGCGCGGCATCGGCCAGGCCACGGCGGAGGCGTTCGGCGCACACGGCGATCATGTGGTGCTGGCAGCGCGCACGGAGCCCGAGCTTGAGAACGCAGCGGTGGCCGTTCACAGCGCGGGCGGCGCGGCAACGATCGTGGCCTGCGATGTGACCGCAGAGCCGCATGTCAGGCGGCTGATCGAGACCGCAGCCGGCATCAGCGGCACGATCGATATTGTGGTCTGCAACGCGGGCGGGGCGGTGGTCGCGCCGTTCGCCGAGATCGCCCTCGCCGACTGGGAGCGAACGCTGCGCACAACGCTGACCGGCACGTTTCTGGTGTGCAAACACGCGGTTGCTCACCTGCGCTCCGGCGGCCAGATCTTCACCATGGCCTCGATCGCGGGCCGCAGCGGCTTTCCCAGCTGGTCGGCGTATTCGGCGGCCAAGTTCGGCGTGCTCGGCTTCAGCGAGGCGATCCGGGCTGAGCTGCGGCCACGCGGCATTCGCGTCACAGCGGTGATTCCCGGCGCCGTCGACACGCCGCTCTGGGATAATATTCCTGGCGAGTGGGATCGGGCCAAGATGCTGCATCCGGCCGATGTTGCCCGCGCGATTGTGCGCGCCGCCGACGAGCCGCCGCATGTCTCGATCGACGAGATCGTGCTGGGACACGTGGCGGGAGCGCTGTGACGGACGACGGACAAAAGAACCAAGGAACAAGGGAACAAAGGGGAAAACCAAGAACCAAGAACCAAGAACCAAGAACCAAGAACCAAGAACCAAGAACCAAAGAGAATCAAACACGAAAAAACACTCGAATCTGACTTTCTTTGTTCTTTTGTTCTCCTGTTCCTTTGTTCCTTACACGAGGTACTATGCTCACAGTCAACGGCCCAGGCGCGGCCTTTACAACACTCTTTGACGAACAAGACGCCACCGAGCGCGTACTGCCGCCCGAGTTTGCCGCGCTCTACGCTCCCTGGCCGCTGCCCCAGCCCACCGATCGGCCATTCACCTATGTCAACTTCGTGATGTCGCACGATGGGCGCGTCTCGTTCAACGAGGCCGGGCATCACGGCGGCGGCGACATAAGCAGACGCGATACGCACGATCGCTGGCTGATGGGGCTGCTGCGGGCTCGCGCCGACGCGGTAATTGTGGGCGGATCATCGATCGAGACGGCGGGAAATCACGTGTGGACGCCGGCCGCTGTCTTTCCCGAGGACGCCGAGGCGTTTGCAGAGCTGCGGAGACGCGAAGGCCGTCACGAGGTGCCGCTGCTGGTCGTGCTCACGCGGAGCGGCAACGTGCCCGCGCACGCGCCGACGCTCGACAATCCCGTGCTGCCGGTGCTGATCGCGACGACGGCTGAGGGTGCGCGGCGCGCCTATGCGATTCTGGGCGACCGTGAGTGGATTCGCTACTTCGACACCGGCGCTGAGCTGAATCAGCTTCAGGTCATGCACCATCTGCGCGAACAGGGCATCGAGACATTGCTCTGCGAGGCGGGGCCGCAGGTCTACGGCGCGCTCCTCCGCGACAGCCTGGTCGACGAGGCGTTCGTGACGATCAGCCCGATCATGATGGGCGAGACCGACGACCGGCGACGACCCAGCTTGATCGAGGGCGTGGCGTTTGGCTATGAGCAGCCGCCTCAACTGCGACTGCTGAGCCTCCACCGCCAGGGAAGCTATCTCTACCTGCACTCACGCTACGAGCGATGAGTCCTGATGATCGTCGTAATTGCGGGGAGGCAACGCGCTACAGCTCATGCCCCTGGCCGATCCAGTAGTGCCAATCTTCGACTCCCTGCTTTGTCTCCGCATCAACTCGAACACCCTCTAGTTGAGCCAGCGGAACAGCCAGGTCGCGACCTTGCCATTGGATCATCACAAACATTTCGTGCTCGCACTCCTCTTCAGGAGCCATGCTCGTAACCTTTACCGTTTCGGCAACTCGTAGCGGCGAGATCTTACGCTCCTTGATACATTTGGCTGAAAATGGGAATTGCAATTGCTGTTCGAGGTAATAGTACCAGCCCATCGCCTGCTCTTCCGGTCCATACGCATCGACGATGATTTCCATGGCAATCCGCTCTTCGCGTTCTTCATCGCGTGATGGCCTTGGCATGGTGCTGCTCCTTGTTCGATTTCGTAAACCTTGAACGATTGTGCTCAAAGCCCAGTCTCTACACCGGCAGCCGATCGATCACAGCTTGCAGCGTCTCATGCAGCCAGATCAGATCGTCGGGCGTGAGCTGCTGCCACGTCGCGAAATACACACGGTCGGTCTCAGCCTCGATCTGGTTGCGAATCTCCCGGCCCTGCGCCGTGAGCGTCAGCGCATCGTCGTCGCGCTGGAGATAGCCGTGGGCCTCAAGATCCGTGACGCCGTGCTCGACATCACGCGGATGCTGCGCCTGCCCGATCCGCGCGATCAGATCCGGCAGCGTCGCAGCCTCGCCGGACCACAGCCGCGTCAGCAGATCGAGCGCCGGACCTTCAAAGCCCGCGCCTTGCCACGCAGCCATATGCGCGTCGTCGCGAGCAGTCCACAGCGCGTAGATCGCCAGATCCAGCCGTGGCAGCGGCGCATCGCTGGTGAGCGCGACACGCTGCGCCCGAGCCTGGTGCGGCTTCACCCCAGGCTCGGGCGAGGCCCAGGAGCGCGCCGCAAGCTCGGAGAGCAGATCCGCCAGCCGGGTCAGATCGGTCTCAGGAATCGGCGTGAGCGTGGCGAGATACGCCTGGGCCTGGCGCTCCAGCTCCTCGATCAGCGCCCGCCCGCTCGCCGTGACCGTGTACACTCCCTCCTCGTGATGCACGTAGCCCTCCGCCACCAGTTGCGGCAGCAGATCGAGCCACTGAAAGATCGTGCTGTAAGGATTGAACAGCCGCGCCCGCAGATCCGACAGCGACAGGGCCTCGTCGGGATCGGTCTCCTGCACTATCTCGCGCAGCAAAAAAAGCTGCGGACGCTCTAGCCGCGCCTGCTCCAAAAACGTCTCGATTCCGCGCCAGCCACGTCTGCGCCGCTGCAAAAACTGCGGCAAGAGGCTCACGATCGACCGCCGCCGCTCCTCGACATCTGCCACTAAACGACTCCTTTGGATCAATTCAGGCCCTCATCCCCCAGCCCCTTGCCCCGAACCTCGGCGGGCTTCCGCCTCGGTTGCGACAGGCGAAGGGGAGTTAAGGTACTTGCTTTGTTCTCTGCTCTTTGTTCTTTGTTCTCCGTTAGGTTCTAGCTTCGCCGGGGTACCCTCTGGGTCTGGCACCCGGTTCTAGGTTCTTCTATATCCCCTCGATCGCCCGCGCCAGGTCGAGATCCTTCTGCGTAACTTGATTGCCGGCATCGTGCGTGACGAGCGCCAGCGACACGCGGTTGTAGCGAATATCGATGTCGGGATGATGGCCGTGCGCCTCCGCCAGAAACGCCACATGCACCGTCCAGGCGGTCGCCTCGACAAAGTTTTTGAAGGTGTAGGTCTTGCGGATCATGCCGTCGGTGTAGCTCCAGCCGCTCAGCTGGCCTAGCTGCTGCTCGATCGTCTCGCTGCTCATATCATGCTCCTGGTTTTGAGATCGAAGATTGAATTCAGGCTGTGCCGCTCAGATCAGCGACGCAATCTCGCGCAAAAACGTCTCGCTGACGCGCGTCCAGTCATAGCGAGTCACGCGCTCACGTCCGGCCCGGCCATACTCCTCGCGCAACTCCGCGTCGGAGAGCAGCACCAGCAGCGCGCCGGCAACACTCGTGACATCGCCGGGAGGAATCAGAATGCCGGTCTCGCCGTGAGCCACGACCTCAGGAATCGCCGCCGCCGTCGTCGAGACCACGGGTAGCCCAGCCGCCATCGCCTCCAAAAAGACGATCCCGAAGCCTTCTTGCACGCTCGGCAGACAAAACACATCGGCGTGCGCGTACTCGGCCTTGACCTCGGCGTCGGGGATTGCGCCCAGAAACGTCACGACATCGCCGATGTCCAGCTCATGCGCCAGCGCGATCAGGTTTTGATGCTCCGGCCCATCACCCACGATGCGCAGCTGCGCGTCGGGAGCATAGCGCCGGATCAGCGCAAAGCCGCGCAGCAGATCGTTGACATGCTTGCGTGGATAGTGCCGCGCGACACAGAGAATCGTCGGCCGGTGATCGGTACGCGGCGGTGTTTGCGCCAGCGCCGTCTGCCAAAACTCCACGTCGATGCCCTCAGGCACGATCCCGATCCGCTCAAACGGCACGGCGTAATGCTCGGCGATCTTCCGGCGGCAGTACTCGCTGGTCGTCACCACGCGATCGGAGCGCCTGGCGTTCGCGCCCTCAAGCCACGACAGCACCGTGAAAAGCGCGCGAATAAAGCCCTGCTCGTGCCGCAGCTCCTCGGCGATGATACCTTTGATCGAGCAGACGTAGGGCCAGCGCCCGCGCCGCAGCCAGACGCCGTCGAAATCGAAGCCGACCACCAGATGATACGCCACGTGGCGCAGACGCAGCGGCAGCCTGAGATTGAAGAGCAGCCGCCGCAGCGTGATCGAGAGCCGATCCGGCGGCGGCGCGATCCGCTCCACCTGATGACCGCGCTGCTGAAGGCCCTGCTCCAGCCCGGTGATACCAACGGCGGTGCCGCTGCCTTCCATCGCCGTTTGGAGCCACGAGTCCAGAAACGCAATCCGCAGCGGCCGAGCATCTGTGCCCATCAGCTCTGGGCCTTCACGATTACCGGAATGCTCGCGCCCGAAATATTGGCGGCGGCATCGCTCAGCAAAAACGCGATCGTATCGGCGACACGCTCAAGCGGCACCAGCTGCTCGCTGCTCATCTGCTGAAGCATCGGCGGCGTGGCCAGCGAACCCAGCAGCAGAATATTGGCAGTGATCGGCGTGTCCTTCAGCTCATTGGCGACAACCTCGGTCAGCGCGTGCAGCGCGGCCTTGGAAACCACATAGCCCGCGAGACCGCCCGGCCGTCCGGACACCGCCGACGAGCCGATCGTAATGATCCGGCCCGCGCTCTGCTCCCGCAGCTGCGGCAGCACCGCCTGGATCGCCGTAAACGCGCCGGTTAGATTGGTCGCCAGCAGATTATTCCAGCTTTCCGGCGTCGTCTCCTGCACCGAGCCCATGTCAAAGCCGCCCGCCAGATGCACCAGGCCATACAGCGGCCCTGACGTGCTGCGGATCTGCTCCACGCTGCGCCGGACCGCGTCGGCGTCAGCCAGATCCGCCTGGAACCCTTGCAGCCGGTCGCCGGTTCCCACTTCCTCGGTCAGCGCCTGCCACGCCTTCTCCGAGCGATACAGCACGTAGCAGGTATATTCGGCAACTAAACGCCGGACGACAGCAGTGCCCAGGCCACCGGTGCCGCCCGTAATCAGCAGCGATCGATTCGATTGTTCTGTCATGTGCGATCTCCGAGGCTGTGTCAGCGCCTCGTGCCTCCTGACGCCTATTATAATTTAGAAACAAGGATGACACGCATGACCACACCCACGCTCGATCAGGAGATCGAAACCGTAGCTACCTCGCGCGCTCTAGACCTGTCGTGCCGGCACAATCTGATCGTCGCGGCCGGAGCAATCCTCGGGGTGCTCGCCCGCTTTGGAGCTGGCGAGTGGAGCAAAGCCCATTCAGGATTGGATTTTCCGCTCGGCACATTGATCATCAATCTGATCGGCTGCCTGCTGATCGGCGGCGTCCAAACGATCTTTTTGGAGCTGCGGCTGATACGCCGGGAGATCCAGCTATTCCTGGCGGTCGGCCTGCTGGGCGGCTTCACAACCTTCTCGACGTTCAGCATGGAGACCGTACGTTTGCTGCAAGCCGGGCGCGTCACGGCAGCGATCACGTATCAGGCGCTATCGCTGGTAGGTAGCATGGCAGCCGTCGCCGGCGTGGGAGCGACTCACCTGCTCACTCGCTGGTTGCGGAGGAAGCAGTGAGCTATCTGCTGCTGGCGCTGGGCGGCGCGCTGGGGGCGCTCTGCCGCTACCATGGTGGACGCATCATCCACCGCCGGATCGCGACGACGTTTCCGCTAGGCACCTTCGCGATCAACCTGAGCGGCAGCTTTCTGCTGGGTCTGCTGGCGGGGCTGCTGGCTCTTCATCCCGACTGGCCGGGCGGCAGCCTGAATCTGGTGTTTGGGATCGGCTTCTGCGGCGCGTACACGACCTTCTCGTCGTTCGCCTTTGAAACGCTCCAGCTGTGGCGCCAGCACCAGCGCCGTCACGCGATCGCGAATCTGCTGGGACAGCCGCTCCTGGGCATCTGCGCCGCCTGGCTCGGGCTGCTGATCGGGAGTCGCTGGTGAGGGAGCAGCGGAGAAAACTAAAGGCCAATCGATCGCCTTAACTACAAAACGGGCGAAGCGCTCGACGTTCTTCACGCGAAAGCTTCGCCCGCTCTGGTTTTGTGTGCAGTGTGTTAGTGACCGCTAATAGCTTCCGGTACGTGGTGCCAGCGCTGACGGAAACGTTGTCGCCAGCAATGCCCGAATTCGATCTGCCGACGCCACAAGAGGCGGAGCCGCGCAGGAGCAATAGACAAAGCCCTGCGCCGCAGCTGCTTGCCGATCCCGAAAGGCGATGCCTTGCGGTGGCCGTGCCGCACAATCACAAAGATGCAGCAGTCCCGTATCTGGATCGCCAATAAAGGGAGTGCGGGGGGAAGTATGAGCGGGGGGTTGCGGAATAAACAATGCCATACGATCCTCCTGAGTCACTCAATTCCAGAATAAGACACAATTGCACACTCACTAAATAGCGCTACCTGATTGAAGGTTACGGCACGATCGAACCAAATCAGGCACATCGCCAGTCCTATGTCTGGGGGGGACCGTTGGGGGGATGGACACATTTTGATCAGCCGGGGCTGATTGGGTGGGGGAACAATCAGCCGGGCTTACAGGAACACCGGAATAAGCAGCGCAGCGATCAGCATGACCACCGCAACTGTTGCCAACATACTCCAAAACAACAACAATTTCAAGTGTCCGTCATAGGCAAAGCTACCTATATTGACCTGGTTCTCGAAGCCATAGATTTGTACCAGATGGACGCTATCGTCGCCGCGCCGCTCCTCGGCCTCGCCCTCGATCGCCACTTCCTGATGGCCCATGTCAAGGCGAACCTCGGTGTAGGGGATCATGTGGATCGTGACCTCGGACATCGCCACGCGCGTATCGGTGTTGAGCTGCTTCTGCACACCTTCGATCAACCGCTTGAGCCCGGGAACCGCGCCCCACTCGCGCTTGAGACCTTTCATATGCCGCTCTTGATAGACCAGCGTTACCTCAACCTGTTCGCGCAGGCGCTGCTCGTCAAGATTGGGCAGATCATCGTAGCTGGAAACCGAGGTCGCTTGGCGGCTCCACTCAAAGGCGCGGCGCTGAACCAGACGACCCTCGCCGCTACAGCGCTCGCATTTGGTCTGGCCCATGCCGCCGCACGCAGTACACGGCACCAGCACCTGTTTGACATGTGTCGTCTGAGCGCTCGGATCGGCAACTGCGGTGGAGCTGCCGCGCTGCTGGCCCTGCCCGCCGCCACTCGGCACTGTGCGGCCCGGCCCGACCTGCTGCATATGCAGCGCGACACCATCGCCGTCGCCGGCAGCCACAGAGCGCGCAACCAGCACCCGCCGCGAGCCTTTGCACTCGGAACATAGCTCAAAGCCACCGCCGCCACAGCGCGGACAGGCGATCACGCGCTCGGAGCCGGGAATCACCTCAGCACGGCCAGGATCGTCGACGAAATCTGTGGGCGGCGGCAACGGCACCTCCCAGCGCGGTGTTTCCCGCTGGACCGGCAGATCGGGAGCGTTCGCGTCCGGCTCTTCGATCTCCTTGGGCTCAGTGCGCGTCTCGAAGAGCACGTTGAGCTGGTAAAAATACACGTTGCGGCTGCGCACCTCGCGCAGATTGACGATCCGGCCCAGGTGTGGCTTGCGGAACTCAAAGCGCTTGCCCTCGCCGCTCCAGGTGTCGAGGATGCGTGCCAGAACCAGCGGATCGCGCAGCTGCTCGGCACGGGTAGTCGAGCGCTCGAACGGCTCGCGCAGGAGATCCGCCGCCAGCGCCTGCTCCACCTCGCTATCGACCAGGCCAATGCCCTGGAATGACGGCGCGGTATTGATCGCCCGAATCGTCGTGGCATCGCTCAGCGCCAGCGGCTGCTCATTCACCGCAATGCCGGAGCGTGTGAGCGCCCGCTCCAGCGCTTCGATCGCGGCGCCCGCGCTGGGATAGCGCTTCTTAGGCTCGACGGCCAGCAGCGTCTGCATAATCCGATCGATCTCGACCGGCAGATCCACGCCGCGATAGGCCAGTGGCAAGATCGCGTCGAAGCGATAGTCTGGATGCTGCGGCGGCGATTCCCAGGGCAGCTGGCCGGTCAGCATAAAGTACATGATTACGCCCAGGCTATACAGATCCGAGAGCGATGTCACGGCCGTTGCCGACTGTGCGTGCTCCGGCGAGAAAAAGCCGGGCGTGCCCATGATGATGTCGGTGCTGGTGTGATGCTGATCCGGCAGCCGCGCGATGCCGAAGTCGGTCAGCAGCGCACGATTGCCGCTGGAGTCCAGCAGAATATTGCCCGGCGACACATCGCGATGAATAATGTTGCGGCTGTGAGCGAAGTCCAGCGCCGAGCCGAT
>DASWTQ010000735.1:0-4392 GCA_036402055.1 Herpetosiphonaceae bacterium | reverse complement strand
CGCGTATGGGTTTGGGGGCATTCCGCCGTCGATTCACGCGACGGCTGGATTCTCAAATGCCATCACTACACCCACTGCTAGCGATTATTACCGCTGATAAGCACGCGTGCAAAGCCTGGATCGCTAACCAGATCCGGGCTTTGTGCCACCTTGAGGATGTTGAATAGAACGCAAAGGAGCAGATCGTCATGCGCACCACAGCCGCCCTTGCTCGTCTTGGCTGGATCGTCCTGCTGGTGGGAGTCCTGCTGAGCCCTGCCGCGCCCTCGTTTGCCGCCAAAGGCATGTTCACCAATCCGCTGATGCCTGGCCAGGACCCGTCGGTCGTCTACCGCGACGGCTTCTACTACCTGGTCCAGAGCGACGGCGACATCTGGGTTACCAAATCGGCGACGCTGACCGGGCTAGGCAGCGGCACGCGTGTAAAGGTCTGGAGCCGCGCGGCCAGCGGCGGGCTCTGCTGCAACGTGTGGGCGCCTGAGCTGATCTTTCTCAACAACCGCTGGTACATCTACTTCGCCGCCGACGACGGCAACAACGCCAATCACCGCATGTACGTGATCGAGAGCACTGGCACCAATCCCCAGGGCACCTACAACGCACCCAAGAAGCTCGCGCCGCCCACGGATCGCTGGGCGATCGACGGCACGGTCTTGCAGAAAGACAACGGCGCGCTCTACTTCGTCTGGTCGGGCTGGGAAGGCACAACCAACGTCCAGCAAAATCTCTACATCGCGCCGATGAGCAGCCCGACTACGATCAGCGGCGAGCGCCGCCTGATCTCACAGCCGACCAACGGCTGGGAGCGCATCGGCGGACCGCCCTACATCAACGAAGGGCCGGAGATCCTCAAGCGCAACGGCAAGATCTTTATCGTCTACTCGGCGAGCGGCAGCTGGACCGACGATTATTGCCTGGGCATGCTCACGGCCAGTAATACGGCGGATGTGCTGCTCGGCAGCTCGTGGACCAAATCGCCCGGCTGCGTCTTCTGGAAGAACACCGGCGCGTACGGTCCCGGCCACAACACCTTCACCACCTCGCCGGACGGCTCCGAGGACTGGCAGCTCTACCACGCCAACACAACAGCGGGCACCGGCTGGAATGGCCGCACGATCCGGGCCCAGCGCTTCACCTGGAACGCCGACGGCTCGCCCAACTTCGGCCGCCCGACACCGGCCGGCAGCGCGCTGGTTGGTCCCTCCGGCGAGCGCTACGAGGCCGAGAACGCTACGATCAATCGCGCTACGGCTCGCACCGCCTGCTGCGGCGCATCCAATGGAAAAGTCGTCGGCTATATCGATTTCGTCGATAGTTATGTCGACTTCTACAATGTCAACGTGCCGACGGCCGGCAACTACGCGCTGACGGTGCGTTTTGCCAACGGCTCGGGCGCGACCAGCACGCACAACGTTTTGGTCAACGGCGCTGCGATCGGCGCGATCAGCTATCCCAACACCGGCTGGGACAACTGGACCTCCACCACGATCCGAGTCAACCTGAACGCCGGCAACAACACGATCCGCTTTGCCAAAGGCACCAACTACGCCGAGCTGGACTATATCGATCTGCCGCGCTACGAGGCCGAGCACGCCGCGATCAACCATGCAGTGATTCGCGCGGCCTGCTGTGGCGCGTCCAACGGCAGCGTCGTGGGCTACATCGACTACGCCGACAGCTTCGTGCACTTCAACAACATCAACGTGCCGACGGCCGGCGCCTACACCCTGACGGTGCGCTTTGCCAACGGCTCGGGCGCGGCCAGCAGCCACAACATCTCGGTCAACGGCGGCGCGACGATCGCGGTCAACTATCCCAACACCGGCTGGGACAACTGGTCCACCGTCACCACGAGCATCAACCTGAGCGCCGGCAACAACACGATTCGCTTCACCAAAGGCGCGAACTACGCCGAGCTGGACAGCATCGAGGTTTCCAGGTAGGAAGATCGATCAAAAAGGCTCGATCGCTAAACGATCGAGCCTTGCGCCGTATGCGGAGCAGCCTCAGGCGGCGCGGTGTATATAATCTTCGGAGAAGCGGGGAAAGACCAGCGGCACGCGCTCGACGCTGATCACATTGGCATTCGATCGCAGCAGCTGCTCGACCTCGTGCGCAAACTGCACCGGCACCTGCACCGTCCCGGCGTTTTTCATCACCATGTCGGTCGAAAAGATGACTGGCCGGCAACCCACAGGCCAACGGCGTTTGGTATCCCAAAAATCTGATGTGACCACCAGGATAAACGTAACCATCGATCGCAACCAACACTCACTAAACATTTGATACGTGCCGCACGCGCTGGCACTCCGTCAACCTGTGACTACGATTCATTGTAGCACATTTGTGCGGTATTTTCAGGCTGACTTTTTCGCTAACTTTCCGCGTACCGTTTGGGCTACTTCCGTTAGTCGCTCGTACCTCTGCTCGTTGTCAACTATATTCGATAGCACCGATTATCGGTTATACTCCGGTTCTACACATCGGCTGAGCGACCAAAGATCACGAAATGCGGCGTCGCGTCGTGGATGCCCACACCTTGCTGCATGGTATAGCCGGTCGCGGCGAAGAGCTTGGTTTTGGGATAGCAGCGGCGGATCGTGAGGTAATCGCCCCACTGATCGCGTGCGGGACTACGCGATCCCTCCACGCAGAGACAATCGCGACGATTGCCGGTCAGAATGCCGACCGCGTGCGACGGAAAGCGCCTGCCACCGCCGATCATGTAGGAGACGCCGACCTCGCGCCGGGAATTGCTGGTGAGTCCCGCGTAGCACAGGGCGGCCTGCTCGTCCCACAGATTGATATTGTCGACCAGGCCGAGCGTCTTCGAGTTGATCCGCGCGATCTGGATGTAGGGCTGAGGCCGGCTGTTGGCGCCGCCACGATTGGCACCCCAGGCAAACCAGAGATCGTGGCCGGCTTTGGTGGCGCCGGTGATGCGTGGATCGGCGCGGCCCAGCCAGTTCACGCCGCCTGGTATGCGCGACTGGAAGCTGCCCGCCGCCCAGCGCGCGACCGCAACATCGTTAAAGGTTGGCGCTGATGCGCGCTCATCCCAGGAAAAGACGCGCAGGCTGCTGGTGGTGTTGTGCGAGGCCCAGAAGGCGCGCTTCCCGCAGTGCTGCGCGACGCGAAAGTTAAAGTTTTCTCGGGAGATCGTGTGCTGCGCGGTGATGTTGCCGCTGCGAATACCGTTCAGCGGGATGCGTACCAGCACAGTCGCGGCCCAGCTCTGCCCCAGGAAGCCGTTGACCGTCAGATAAAGCATATTCGTGCCGATGGCGAGATCGGGATAGTCCAGAAACACATTGGTCAGGCCAAGCTGCTGCGGCGTAATATCGAAGACGCGCCAGCGGCCGCTGCGCACATCCGCAGTGCGGGCAAAGGCCAGCCGCTGAATATTCGCGCCGCTCTGGTCGGGCGAGTACTGGAGCAGCCAGACAAAGGTATCGATCTTTTTGATATAGTGGACGACCTGATCGCAGCAAAAGCTCATGCCGAGCGGATTGGGAAAAGCCGTGAAGGGATCGACATAGCGAAAAGTCGCGCCGCCGTCCAGCGAGGCCGCCGCGTACCAGTTGCCGGTATAAAACACCACGCTGCCGTTGATCGCCACGCTGGGATCGCCGACCTCGGAGGCAGCGTCGTTATCGGCGGCAGAGCTGAGCGGCACATTGCGCACCAGACGGATCTCCTCGCCGGCGCTGCGTAGACCAAGTGCAGCGGACGGCGCCTCCGAAATCGCGATCGACGGCGACGGAGCGGAATCGGCCACGTCGGGGCCTTCCGGGACGGGCGGAATGATCCGGCGCGGATGGATCTCGCGGCGCTCCAGCACTTCCTGCGCCTCACGAATATAGGGCACCAGCACTTCCTCATAATCAGGTGACTCAAGCTCGGCGACCGGAAGCTCGCCTTCCGGCTGCGGCTCGTTATGGGGTCGAATTAGATTCGTCATGGGGGAACCTGCCTTTCCTGGAAGCAAGAATATGACGATTGATCTGTGCGCGGGTTGCAACGTCGCAGCGTGGGCACCTCGGGAGGATGTGCTTTACTGAGGGCCTGTCGTGGAAGTCGGCGATCCTTGATCCGGCGACGATCGATCCGGCTCAGTCGTCGCTTCGGGAGTGGGCGGAATCGAGCGCCGAGGATGGATCTTTTTGTCAGGGGGCGCGCTCGGCGGATCGGGGTGCCAGGGAACAATCACCTCCTCAGCGGGCGGGAGCGAAAACCCGGCGCTGGGCAGCGTTCGGTCGGCGTCAGGCGGTGCGTCGGCGGTGCGCTTCTTTCTTCTCACCAGGCCAAGCCTTTCTCCAAGCCAGCCGCAATCGAGCGCGGCGGCACTGGCTGCATATCAGATGAACACTAACAGAGCGGGAATGCGAGGAA
>DASWTQ010000734.1:0-1838 GCA_036402055.1 Herpetosiphonaceae bacterium | reverse complement strand
GCCGAGCCGCCTGGGCTTGCTGCTCGACATCTCGCCGCGCAACCTGGAGCGTGTGCTGTACTTCGCCTCCTACATCATCACCGATGTCGACGACCAGGCGCTGGAGCTGATCCGCGAGCGGATCGTTGCCGACTACACGGTGCGCCGGGCTGAGCTTGAGGGCAAGGCGCGCGGCGAAGGCGAGGCGGCATCCACACGGATCACGCAAGAGCTGGCGCAGATGGACCAGTCGCTGGCGGCCGCGCAGAAAGAGATCAAGCAGCGCTACGCCGACATGCTGACCGAGCTTGAGGACGAGGATCAGGAGCTGCGCGATACGCTCGAAGAGCTGACCGGCCGCGCCGCCCCGCAGGACCTTGAGTTCCGCAGCGTGACGATCGCCGAGAAGGGCGAGCCGATCTCGGCCTATCACGTCAACCGCCTGGACGAGACCGTCGAGGCCGAGCGTGAGCGGATCAAAGAGCGCCGCGATCAGGAGCTGAGCGATGCCGAGACGCTCTCGGGCGCTGAGCGCGATCAGCGGGCGCATGCCGCCGAGCAGAGCCAGACCAAGCTTTCCGACGAGGTTCAGCAGCAGCTCGATGCGCTGGTGAAAGAAGAGAAGGAGAAGCTGGATCGGCTCGACGAGATCAAGATCCTGCGCATCATCTCCGAGTCCGAGTACCGCACAATGCGCGATCTGGCTCCGGGCGGCTTCACCGCCGAGATGGGCGGCGGCGCGGTCCGCAGCCTGGTCTCGCGTGTCGATCTTGACGCGCTGGCGATCCAGCTGCACGAGGAGATGCACGCGTCGTCGGTGACCAGCCAGAAGCGCAAGAAGGCTACCAAGCGACTGCGCGTTGTGGAGGCGTTCCGCAAGAGCGGCAACAAGCCCGAGTGGATGATCCTCAAGGTGCTGCCGGTGATTCCGCCGGATCTGCGCCCGATGGTTCAGCTCGACGGCGGCCGCTTCGCTACCAGCGACCTCAACGATCTGTATCGCCGCGTGATCAACCGCAACAATCGTCTCAAGCGGCTCATGGAGCTGAACGCGCCCGAGATTATCGTGCGCAACGAGAAGCGTATGTTGCAGGAGGCGGTCGACGCGCTGATCGACAACGGACGGCGTGGTCGCCCGGTCTCCGGCAAGGGCAAGCACCGGCTCAAGAGCTTGAGCGATATGCTCAAGGGCAAGCAGGGTCGCTTCCGCCAGAACCTGCTCGGCAAGCGCGTGGACTACTCCGGCCGCTCGGTGATCGTGGTTGGCCCGACGCTCCAGCTGCACCAGTGTGGTCTGCCCAAGAAGATGGCGCTTGAGCTGTTCAAGCCGTTCGTGATGCGCCGCCTGGTGGAGAAGGGCCACGCCCACAACATCAAGGCTGCCAAGCGCTTCGTGGAGCGGATCAAGCCCGAGGTGTGGGACGCGCTGGAAGAGGTGATCAAGGATTACCTGGTGCTGCTCAACCGCGCTCCGTCGCTGCACCGCCTTTCGATCCAGGCTTTCGAGGCCGTGCTGATCGAGGGCTCGGCGATCCAGCTGCATCCGCTGGTCTGCGCCGCGTTCAACGCGGACTTCGACGGCGACCAGATGGCTGTGCACGTGCCGCTGTCGCGCAAGGCCCAGGAAGAGGCCCGCACGCGCATGCTGTCGAAGTACAACCTGCTGTCGCCCGCGCACGGCGATCCGATCATCACGCCCGCGCAGGACATCGTGCTCGGCTGCTTCTATCTGACGCAGGTGCGCGACGATGCGCCCGGCGCCGGTAAGATCTTCAGCAGTGTCGACGAGGCGCTGCTGGCGCATACCAATCGCGTCGTGCATATCCAGGCGCCGATCAAGGTCGTCGTGGAAGATTATG
>DASWTQ010000733.1:0-12903 GCA_036402055.1 Herpetosiphonaceae bacterium | reverse complement strand
GGGCGCACAGATCGTAGGCGAAGTTGGGGCCGCCGCTGGTCGTGGCCTTGTAGTGCGAGATCGCCTGTAGCCAGCGATACGGGCTTTGTAGAAACGCAACCGGCGACATCAGCACGCAGGGCCGGCCGAGGTAGAGCGGCTGTAGCACATTGCCGATCAGGCCCATGTCGTGGTAGAGCGGCAGCCAGCCGACAACGGTTGTGTCGGCTTCGGTGTGACCAAAGCCCTGCTTGATCAGCTCTTCGTTGTGCAGCAGGTTGCCGTGGCTAACCATCACGCCCTTGGGCGCGGCGGTCGAGCCTGAGGTGAATTGCAGAAAGGCTAGCGTATCGCTCGTGATCGCCGGATGCTGCCACTGCTCGGCGGATTCGGCAGCGATCGCGTCGCTTGCCAGCCAGCGCAGGGATTGAAAATCGGCGTCATGTGCCAGCAGCGGCTCGACACGGCCCATGATCGCGGCGACGGTCAGCGCGAACTGCGGCTGCGCGTTGTTGACGATCGAGCGAATACGCGGCAGCGTCCGCTCCAGCCGAGCCGGATGCGGCGGATAGGCCGGCACCGCGATGATTCCTGCGTACAGGCAGCCAAAGAAAGCGGCGACAAAATCCAGCCCCGGCGGATACAGCAGCAGCGCGCGTGCGCCTGGTGCGGCGTGCGCCTGAAGCTGCGCGGCGATCGCGCGTGCCTGCCGATCAAGCTCGGCATACGTCAGACGCACCGAGTCGGCTTCGCTATCTGAGAGGAACGTATAGGCCTGTAATTCGGGCTGGTGACTGGCTCTCCAGCGCAGAAGATCTACCAGTGTGGAGAACTCAACCGGAAGATCCGAAAGACGAGTACTCATTGGCCCGCATCGCCTCCGCCAAGCTTGGTGACGGAATATCGCGGATACAGTTGTGTGTTCATCGACAACACTTCCTCATTGGTTTGGCGCTAGCGTAGGGAATCGTATATGAAGCTCTAGCCATCTTGGTCTTCCAGAGCGTTCTACCGTAGCCCGGTCTAGAAGCGATGGCTTCTTAATCCTGTACCAGCGAAGCTGCGAATATTCAAGCCCGTTTCGGATTACTTGCGTAAAGGGCGTGCTGAACACTCGTATAGAGGTTGTTAAAATCAAGTAGCCAAAAGCGATTATAGCTCAAATGAGCCATGTGTGTCAACCTGTACGCATACTGTGTATAACTTATGAATCGCGTCTCCACAGCGGCTTGCCGAGCGTATGCCAATCTACTCGACGGCTAAATATTTTGCGAATTGTTGCCTTGATGGTACTTTTGGAAGTTGTGAATCCAGGCACGCAAATATCGAAACCTCGGACTTTCTGGTGATGTATCTATGCGCATATGGTATCGAAAACATGCTAATCGTGCATCATACTAATGAGCAACGCCTGAGTATCGAGCTGGCACATAATCAGTCACCGGCACGATTTTGCTCGCCTGCATCCTGGATCGCCGCGTATCATCGATTGAGGGTTGTGCGGTCAAGTAAGTAATCAAAATTAGGTAAAAACTGTACTGCCACCAGGATCATCTGTTCAAGGGAAAGCGGGTGAGCTGGAGAATCTGACGGAGGCAAAGCGGTGGGCGGCTACGAGGTACGCTTTTCGATCGGTTTCACTTGTTATGAAAGCGGCGTCGGCGACAATTATCAGCGCTCGGGACGTGGTCGGAGCCGGGATTAGACTTTCGTCGGCTTGACGGCTGTGGCGGGAGCGTGATACATTCGGCGTGTTCCGCATACAAGGAGGCGCAGATGGCAGTCTTGATCCACAATCCTCTTCAGTCTTACGGATTGTTCTCGCATCACGTAGACTGTTTTTGTCTGAGTGCGCCTGCTGACCGCTAGCGCGGTCACCTCTCAGAGCCAAGCAAAAGTTTTCCCATAGAGTACTAGCACTGTAGCGCTGCGCGTTTCTTCGCAGCGTGCCGTGTGTGCTCGCCAACCATCTCTTTTGCCGCCACGGGCGCACTTCGTCCGTGGTCGTTGTTTATTAAGCGACCACGCCGCGTCCGCCCTGTGGTCAAAAAACTTACGATCATCGGCGTGGCCGGTGGTCGTTTTTGTTGTGCCGGAGAGTTTTTCTATATGCTGGATCACACGCTGATCACGCAGCCTGTGGCTGCTGAGTCCGATACATTGTTGGGAACGGTTTATCAAAAAACGCTGGGCCATTACCGCGTCGAGGTGGCCGGGCAGTTGATCGACTGCGAGCTGTCGAATCGGCTGCGCAAGATCTTGATCTACCCGATCGCCGACGCGTCCTCGCTGCGGCCACGAGTGGTACGTGTCGACGATATTCGCGCTGTCGATCCGGTGGCGATCGGCGATGTGGTCGAGCTGATCGATGCCGGCGGCGGTACCGGTCTGATCGTCGGTGTCAAGGAGCGCACCAACGCGCTGACGCGGCTGGCAGCGGGAACCAAACCGCTGGAGCAGGTGATCGCGGCGAATGTCGATCAGATCGTGGCGATCCTGGCGGCGGCTCAGCCCGCGCCCAAGTGGGAGCTGCTGGATCGCTACCTGGTCGCGGCCGAGTCGTGCGGGATTCCGGTGCGCATCTGCATCACCAAGCTGGACCTGGCCGATCGCGAGCGACTGGAGCAGGAGATCGACGTGTACCGGCGCATCGGCTACTCGGTGCTGCTGACCAGCACGCTGACCGGCGAGGGCGTCGATCGTGTCAAGGCGATGTTTAGCGGGCGCATGTCGGTGCTGATCGGCAAGTCGGGCGTGGGCAAGACCAGCCTGCTCAACGCGCTTGAGCCGGGATTGGGCCTGCGCGTCAACGAGGTCAGCCGCGCCAGCAGCAAAGGCAAGCACACCACGACGCATCTTGAGATGTTTCCGCTGGCGATCGGCGGCAGCGTGGTCGACACGCCGGGTATGCGCGAGTTTGGGCTGTGGAACATCGGCGAGCGCGAGCTGGCGGAGTATTTCCCGGAGTTTCGCCAGTTTGCCGGGCTGTGCCGCTTCGGCGCGAGCTGCGGCCACAACCACGAGCCGGACTGCGCGATCAAAACGGCGGTCGAGGACGGCCAGATCTCGGCGCGGCGGCATCAGAGCTACCTGCGGCTGAAAGGATAACTATGCGCGTTCCGCTTACAACCTATCGTCGGCTGCTGGTGATCTACCTCGGGCCGCAGCGGTCGCGGGTGCTGGCGCTGGGGGCGCTGCTGCTGGGCACGATCGGCCTGCAACTGCTGAATCCGCAGATCCTGCGCTTCTTCATCGATACGGCGCGCGAGGGCGGCTCGTCGCGGACGCTCACACTGGCGGCGCTGGCGTTTTTCGGCATCGCGCTGCTGACACAGGCGGTCTCGATCGCCGCGACGTACCTGAGCGAGCAGGTCGGCTGGAGCGCCACTAACGCGCTGCGGTCGGATCTGACGCTGCACTGTCTCAAGCTGGATCTAACGTTTCATCACCAGCACACGCCGGGCGCGCTGATCGAGCGCATCGACGGCGATGTGAACGCGCTGGCAAACTTCTTCTCGCAGTTCGTGGTGCGCGTGTTGGGCAGCATGCTCTTGTTGGGCGGCGTGCTGGTTGTGCTGTGGTGGGAGGACTGGCGCGTCGGCGGGCTGCTGACGGCGTTCGTGGTGATCAGCCTGCTGCTGCTGAGCCGCGTGCGTGATGTTGCGGTGCCGCACTGGGCGGCGGCGCGGCAGATCAGCGCGGATCTGTTCGGCTTTTTGGAGGAGCGGCTATCCGGCACCGAGGATCTGCGATCGAGCGGGGCCGAGGCGCACACGCTGCGACGGCTGGCCGAGTGGATGCGCCGCGTGCTGCGGACGGAGCGCCGCGCCCGGCTGATGGGCATGACGCTCTGGTCGGTCACGACGGCGCTTTTTGTGGCCGGCAACGCGCTAGCGTTTTTGATCAGCGCCTATCTGTTCAACCGCGGCGCGATCACGCTCGGCACGGTGTATCTGGTCTTCTACTACACCGAGCTGCTGCGCCAGCCGCTGGATCAGTTGATCGACCAGTTCGAGGATTTGCAGCGAGCCAGCGCCAGCATCGGCCGCATCCAGGAGCTGCGCGAGCTGCGTAGCGCGGTGGTCGACGGTCCCGGCGCGGAGCTGCCCGGCGGCGCGCTCTCGGTCGAGTTTGCGGATGTGACTTTTGGCTACAGCCCGGACGCGCCGGTTCTCCACGAGCTGTCGCTGTTTGTCGCGCCGGGCCACGTGCTCGGATTGCTGGGCCGCACCGGCAGCGGCAAAACCACGATCACGCGGCTGCTGTCGCGGCTGTACGATCCCGGCGGCGGCGCGATCCGGCTCGGCGGCGTGGATCTGCGCGACACGCGGCTTGAGCAACTGCGGCAGCGTGTCGGCGTTGTCACGCAGCAGGTCGATCTATTTCAGGCCAGCGTCCGCGACAACCTGACCTTTTTCGATCGTGGCATTCCTGACGCGCGAATCGCGGCGGTGCTCGATCTGCTTGGGCTTGGCGAGTGGCAGCGCGGGCTGGCTAATGGGCTGGATACGCCGCTATCGGCTGATGGCGTGGGGTTGTCGGCGGGCGAGGCGCAACTGCTGGCTTTTGCGCGCGTCTTTCTGCTCGATCCCGGCCTGGTGATCCTCGACGAAGCGTCGTCACGGCTCGATCCGGCGACCGAGCGGCTGATCGAGCGCGCGGTTGATCTGCTGCTGCGACCCGAGGACGGCCGGCGACGAACCGCGATCATTGTGGCGCATCGCCTGGAAACGATTCAGCGCGCCGACGAGATCGCGATTTTGGAGGCCGGGCGTGTCTGCGAGTATGGCGCGCGATCGCAGCTGGCACGCGATCGCGACTCGCGCTTTGCCCGGCTGCTGCGAACCGGCCTGGAGGAGGTGCTGGCATGAGCGCATGGCGGTTTCAATGGCGGCTGATCCGCTATCAGCCCTGGCTGTATCTGCTCAACGTGATCTTCTGGACGCTGGAAGGTCTCGCGCCGCTGGTGCAGGGCCTGATCATCAAATTCTTCTTCGATACGCTGACCGGAAACGCCGCGCTCACGAGCGGGCTGTGGGGCCTGATCGCGCTGCTGGTGGCGACGATCGCCGCGCAGATCGCGTGTGTGCTGAGCGGCATTGTGACCATCGCCAACTACGATATTACGACCAACGCGCTGCTGCGGCATAACCTGCTTGAGCGCATCTTACAGCGGCCCGGCGCGCAGTCGCTGCCGGAGTCGCCCGGCGCGGCGATCAGCCGTTTCCGCGACGACGTCGGCGAGATCGACTCGTTCTCGGGATTGTTCATCGATCTGATCGGCAAGATCTTGTTTATGCTGATCGCGCTGGGGATTTTGCTCAGCGTCGATGTGCAACTCACGCTGCTGGTCTTTCTGCCGCTGATGGGCGTGCTCGTCGCGGCCAAGATCGCCAGCCATCGCGTCGAGCAGTACCGTGAGCGGAGTCGCGCGTCGTCGGGGCGCGTGGCGGATGCGCTGGGTGAGATCTTCGGCGCGGTCCAGGCGATCAAGGTGTTTGCCAGGGAGCAGGCGGTTGTTACGCATCTGCGCGCGCTGAACGAGGAGCGACGGCGGGCGGCGCTCAAAGATCGGCTTTTCGCCGATCTGCTGGGCTCGGTCTTCGACAACACGGTCAATCTCGGCACGGGATTGCTGCTGCTGCTGGCGGGCCAGTCGCTGCGATCCGGCGCGCTCACGGTCGGCGATTTCGCGCTCTTTGTCTACTACCTGCCCTGGATCAGCGAGGTCACTTTTTCCAGCGGATTGTTTCTGACGCGTCATCGCCAGGCGCAGGTCTCGATCGATCGGATGCATGAGCTGATGCAGGGCGCGCCGCCGGAGACGCTGGTGAAGCATAGCCCGCTGCATCTGCGCGACGAGCTGCCGGCGCTGCCGTTCACGCCCAAGAGCGCGGCTCAGCGCCTCGATCTGCTTGAGGTCAGCGACCTGAGCTACCGCTATCCGGCGTCGGGTCGCGGCATTGCCGACGTCGATCTGCGGCTGCCGCGCGGCTCGTTCACGGTGATCACGGGTCGCATCGGCGCGGGCAAGACCACGCTGCTGCGAACGCTGCTGGGATTGCTGCCCAAAGATGCCGGCACGATTCGCTGGAATGGCGCGGAGATCGACGAGCCGGCGACGTTCTGCGTGCCGCCGCGCTGCGCCTACACCGCGCAGGTGCCGCGTCTGTTCAGCGACACGCTCAAGGATAATCTGCTGCTGGGCTGGCCTGAGCCGCACGCCGATCTGGATCGGGCGGTTCGAGCCGCCGTGCTGGAGCAGGATCTGGGGACGCTGGAGGCCGGGCTTGATACGCCGGTCGGGCCGCGTGGCGTGCGACTTTCCGGCGGGCAGATTCAGCGCGCAGCCGCCGCACGCATGTTTGTGCGCGACGCCGAGCTGCTGGTCTTCGATGATCTGTCGAGCGCGCTGGATGTCGAGACTGAGCGCACGCTCTGGCAGCGCATCTTTGAGAGCGGCTCGGCCAGGCGCGAGACGACGTATCTGGTGGTTTCTCACCGGCGCGCAGCCCTGCGACGAGCCGATCACATCGTTGTGCTCAAGGATGGGCAGATCGCGGCGCAGGGCACGCTTGACGAGCTGCTGGCGACCAGCGCCGAGATGCAGCGGCTGTGGTCCGGCGAAAACGATTAGGTGGGCTAGGCCCTCACCCCCGACCCTGCGGGTCACCCCCTCTCCCGTTGCCTGCGGCACAGGCGAGGGGGTTTTTGGTACTGCTTTGTTCTTTGTTCTCTGTCCGTTAGGTTCTTGGTTCTTGGTTCTTCCTTGTCAGGTTCTTCTTTTGTTCTCCGCTGGCGCTTGGCGCGCTGTGGTATGCTTTGTGCGATACCCCCAATATCCGGCACTCATCTCATATTCCGTTTTAGCAAAGGAGCAGGTTTTGGAAACTATCGTTAAACCGATCTTTCTGTTTGCCGACAGCCAGCTTCTGTTCTGGCACAGCGAGGAAGGGCTGCTACTGGATCGCGTTCGGCAGGTGCTGAGCGTGGAGCTGGAGGACGGCCCGCTCAAAGCCGCCTATCTGGGCGCGTCGAACGGTGATGTGCACGAGTTTTACGATCTGTTTGTCGCTGCGATGGAAGGGATCGGCATCGTCGATTGTCGCATGATCCCCGCGATGCCGTCAGTCGAGGATGAGGCGTATCTCTCCACCGCGAATGTGATCCTGCTGGCGGGCGGCGATCCCTGGCGTGGCTGGCAGGTCTTCAAGGAGAACGGCTTTATCGAGCGGCTGATCGAGCGCTACTATGCCGGCGCGGTGCTGATCGGGATTTCGGCGGGCGCGATGCAGCTTGGGCTCAAAGGCTGGAGCGAGCATCCGCATCTGCCGCACAGGACGTTCGATACGCTCAAGATCGTGCCGTATGTGATCGATGCGCATCAGGAGCCGAGCTGGAGCATTTTGCGGCAGGCCGTGCGCGAGATGGGCGAGGGCGTTCGTGGCCTGGGTATTCCCATGGGCGGCGGCGTGATCTTTCATCCCGACTGGTCGATCGAGCCGGTACGCCATTCGCTGATCGAGTTTATGCTGGCCGAGAGCCAGATCCAGCAAACGTTGCTGCTGCCTCCGCCGGTGATTGGTCTGGAAGCAGGCGCCTAGATCTTCTGCGATCGACTGCGCACGCCCCCCTGCGCCGTGATCCTGTGCGCCAAAAAATACTCGTGTCGCACCCTCCAAACTTCCCCCCTTCCCCCCAGCTTTCGCGCTCTTTTCCGCAAATTCCATCAACTTGCTTAACCCGTGTTTTGCGCGCCTGTTCCTTGTTTCGGCGTGCCCCAACCACGAAACCGCGCTTTTGTCTCAGGAGCCGGGTTCTGAGTAATGCCAGCCATCTGCGCTATGCGTGTCCGGGATCAATGGCTAGCTTTTGCAGATTTGCCGGCGCTTTATAATCATTTTACCTTTTTTAACCTGCGCCGGTTTGAAAATGCTCTGGTCACCGTTGCACCTCCTGTACGCGTGGGAAGTGCTGCATGACATCCGCCCGTTAGCCTTCCGAATGCTGGCATCCACGACGATCGTGCGAGCTTCATCGCAGGGATCGTCTCACTTTGAGGGAGATGCACCATGAATTACCAGGAACAGGCTGCTGGTCGACGCAGAACACCACGCTGGCTCTTGATTATGTGGCTCGTCGTGATCGGCGCGGCGCTGGCGGCTCAATCGGCGCCGGTTGCCAACGCCTCGCACTCCGACACCGGCTCGTACAAGCGGCACCAGGCGCTGATTCACTGGTCGACCGGCGACGGTAGCAGCCAGGGCGCGAATGACGAGGACTACTGCGCCGACTCGCAGACCGGCAGCATGAGCGCCGACACCGCCGGCGTGCGTGTGCGCGACACGCTGGTCGTCGCCTCGCCGCACTGGGACGGCACCGGCAACTGGCGGCTGGATCTGTGGAAAGCTCCGTCGCGCTGCACGGCCTACGCCGATCGCAACTGGATCGAGCTGGAGTACCGCGTAGCCGACGACTGGAGCGGGCGCTGCGGCGGCAGCTACGCGCAGTATAGCTGTGTGGAGCACTACACGCCGATCTACACCTCGCAGTACGGCCACTATCACTACACCTGGAACAACTCCTACCTGACCGTGACGCACATCGACGGCGGCTCCACCGAGTACCGCGAGCTGATCAACCACGAGAGCGGCCATCTCTTCGGACTGCTCGACGGCGGCGGCGATTGCCCCGGCAGCATCATGCACAACCGCTGGTACGGCTGCTCGAACTGGCCGAACTGGTATCCGAGCACCAGCGATTTCAACTCGGTCGTCGCGATCATGAATGGCCGCTAAGGCTCGTCGTGTGATAGTTACGAAAGGAAGAGAAACGATGCTGCACCGATTAACAATACGTCAGCTGCTGGCCCACGGAATCGCGATGGCGCTGGTCTTTGCCGCGATCGTCTCGCTGCGCGGGCAGCAGGTTCAGGCCCAGCCGACCTGGGACAGCGGACTGCTGGTCAACACGCGGGCCAGCCTGCGCGCCTGTATGGTCACCTCTGCCGCGACGAGCACGCACGCCAACGCGATCGCGCAGCGGGTGGCGCGCAACTTCGAGCAGGTTCGCCGGCACAAGGATTGGGAGCGGGCCGGGCTGGGCAAGGCGATCCCGGCGATCGAGACGGGCTGCGCCGGCGCGAAAGCTCCCACACAGGCGCTCGAAAAAGGCGCGCTCGTCGGGCCGGGCGTGACCAAGAATCCCACGCCGTTTCGCACGGTGATCATGGTGCTCGACGACGCAGCGGCCGACACTGTCCTGGGCAAAGGCACCAGCGCCGGGCTCTTCCCCTACGAGCTGATGGCCGTCGAAGAGCACGAGTTTGTCGAGGTCACGTCGGGCCTCGTGGTGCGCGAAAGCTTCCTCAGCAGCGCCGATTTCGCCGATCCGTATCTGTCGCTGGCGCTGGGCTTGCAGCCGTCGAAGTCGTTTGAGCGCCCGGCCGGCGTCGAGAGCGTGAAGTAAGCTCAGTTTCGACAATCCAACGCGATCTCACAGGACAGCTCACGTGGCTGTCCTGTTTTGTTTCCGCCAGGCGCTAGCTTTTCAGCCGCTTGATCTCCTGCGCCACGATCCGCCGCGCGATCGCCAGCGATGTCGCGTACGTTGGGTCCATGCCGAAGTAGGACAGATTGCGCGATCCCAGGTTCGAGCCTTTGCTGTAGGGCGTATCCGAGGCGTAGTGCAGCAGCCCCAGATCGAAGGGCGGGCGCAAGAAGCTGATCGTCTCGTTGGCTGGGAAGCGCGCCGCAAAGGTGTGCTCATAGACCGCGTTGAGATACGGCCCGCCCTCCATCTCGATATCGGTGAAAAAATCCTGGTAGAGCGCGTCCATGAACGGCTCGTTCTGAAGAAACGTGCCCAGCGAGGTCACGGCCTTCTGGTTGTCCAGCACACTGCCGTGCGCCAGGTACGGCTCCACATCGATCGCGCTGAACGCCGAGGCGAAGTGAAACGTGTTGCGCGTGTGCTCGTCATAGACGATATTCGGGATCAGCACGTCGCCGATCTTGCCGTTGAGCGTGGCCGCCTTGCCCAGCACATACACGCCGAGCAGTGCGCCAACGCTGCGCGACATAATTTTGAGAATATGGTAGGCCGCCAGACCCAGCGGATAGTCGATGTTGAGAATGATCGCGTCGCTGTGGCGCAGCTTCTCGCAGCCGGGCATGTAGATGCGCGGATCAAGCCGCTGCGGATCGAGCTTGCGTATCTCCATCGCCTGCGCGTCGACGTCGAGGTAGAAGCGGCTGGCCACGCGATGAATGCCCAGCTCCTGCTCCTCCTCGGCGCGGCGCTCAAAGTAGCGCTGGCTGGCCGGATCGGCCTGATATTTTTTCTGCACGTAGTACAGAAAGTTCTCCCGCGACGACGGCACCTGCTCCGCGACGATGCGATCGTACTCTTGCAGCAGCCCGGCGTGCTCACGCTGGCGAATAAAGTCCAGCAGCTCGTCGGTGTTGCGCAGCGCAAAGCCCGACATCAGATTGACCAGGCTGTGCGTGTTGCTCGACACAAAATAGATCGGTCGATCGCGCAGCTTCAATGCCTCCAGCGACTCCTCGATATGCCACCACCAGCGCAGCGTAGCCCGCTCGTAGTCCATCAGCGAGCCGCCGAGCATCCGCACCGCAAAGCGCTTCTTCACCTGCGCGATGCGCAGCAAACGCTCGGCTAGCCCCGTGCCCCAGATCGTTTGGAGCCGTGCGATGGCGCTGCCCGGCAGATGAAGCGCCTCCGCCAGCGTTGTCTCATGCTCGGCGCTGAGATCGCCCTGGGCCTGCTCCAACATCTGGATCAGCCCGGCATCCGACAGCCGCGTGTGCAGCTTGTTCCACTCAAGCTGGAACGCTACCAGCATCGGGATCAGATCGTCGAGATCCGAGGGGCTGGCGATCAGCACGGCCAGCGTGGAGTCGCCGTCGAAAAACATCTTGCGGCGGCGTCCGGGCGCGCTCACCGGCTGCCAGGTTGTGACGTTGCCGCGACCGGAGCGATCAAAAACCTCGTGGGACTGGCCCAGCAGCACCAGCCGCACATGATCGATGCAGGCGGGCAGTCGCAGCGACGTGTAGGTCAGCGCATCCAGATCCGGCGTGCTCTGATCGGCGTCACGATGCAGCGACGGGTCGAAGGCCAGATACGGCTCGATCAGCGCCTGGATCTGGATCTCGCCGGTGCTGCGCAGCAGCGAGTTGTAGGTTCGTTGAAAAATCTCAAGCGGGACGCGCACGTCCTCGTTTTGCAGTCGCATGAATCATCTCCATCGATGTTGCTTCGGTTCAATCTGACCACTATTGTACGCCGAATATTGCCGCCGCTTGCACAGCCGCTCCGGCCGAAAGCGCATGGTATAGTGGAGACAAGGAGGAGAGGCATGATTCATGGGTTTGGACACTATCGCAAGTACCGGCTGGCGGCGGCGCTGGATCGGCTGAACGCGTATCCGCCACAGTCGAAGATTGCGCTCTCGAAAGCGGCGCATCTGCTCGGCGTCTCCGAGGCGCAGGTTCGATCGCTGGTCCAGCGCCACGGCCCGGCCAACGCCCTCGACGGCAACACGATCGGCGCGGCGACACTGCGGCATGTGATCCGGCAGGCGCGCGATGCCAGTCGGCGCTCCTGAATCAACAACCGCCGCCTGTGAGAACAAGCGGCGGCGAATGCTTGAGCCGGCGACTAGCGCTGAGCGCCGGCCTGCGAGCGCTCGGGACGGCGGCCACGCGAGCGGTTTTCGTACCAGTTCATCAGTGGTGTGACGCTCACGCCATGCAGCACGATCGACACGGCTACCAGCGAGAGCGTGATCGCGGTCAGACGCTGGGCGAAGGATTCTTCCAGGCCATGCGCGATCGCGTACATCAGGTAGTAGATCGAGCCCAGGCCGCGAATGCCGAACCAGCCGATCAGGCCGCTCTGCACGCGGTCCACGCTGCTGCCCAGCAGCCCGATCGCCACCGCCAGCGGCCGCACGACCAGGAAGAGCAGCGGCGCGAGCCAGAGCACATCCCAGGTCCAGTACTGCGCGGTCAGCACGCCGCCGATCAGCACGACCACGCCGACGGTCAGCAGATGCTCAAGCTTATCGTTGAAGTCCAGCAGCGAGGCGGCGAGAAACTGCGCGGCCTGCTTCGGCTCCCTGGTTACGACTTCCAGGCCCTGGCCTTTGTGGCCGATGCCTACCTTGGGCAGCTCGGCCGGCTCCGGCGCGTGATCCGTGCTGCATAGCTCGATGTAGCGCAGCGCGTAGCCGGCGGCGAAGACTGCCAGAAAGCCGTAGCCGTAGATCAGCTCGGCCAGGCCGTAGGCCAGCGCGATCAGGCCCAGGACCAGAAATTCATGCAGGCTGAACGCGCTGCTGATGCGCTGCTGCATAAACAGCGCCAGCTTGCCGACCAGCCAGCCGGTCACGCCGCCGACTGCCAGCCCCACCGTCACGGCCCACAGCAGATCCCAGCCGAACCAGCTTCCCCAGGTGAACGGCTGCGCGCCCCACAGTCCGAGTAAGCCGGACTCTTCTGTCGGATGCAGGCCCAGCAAGCCCAGGCCCAGCATGACGAACGGAAAGGCCGTGCCGTCGTTGAGACCGCCCTCGCCGCTGATGCTGTAGCGCAGATCGTCGTGATCGGTCTCGTTCTGCATCTGAACGTCCGAGGCCAGCACGGGATCAGTCGGCGCCAGCACCGCGCCCAGCAGCACGGCGGCGCCCAGCGGCAGACCCAGCAGCATCATGCCGATCAGCGTGATCGCGGCGATCGTCACGATCATCGTTACGCTGGCCAGGCGCACCGGCAGCAGCCAGCGCGTATCGGTCAGCGACTGGCGCATGTTCAGGCCGACCGTGAAGAGCGACACAACCACCGCGATCTCGGTCAGCCGCTCGAAGAGATGCGCCTCCTGGACAATATCCCACGAGAGCAG
>DASWTQ010000732.1:0-1648 GCA_036402055.1 Herpetosiphonaceae bacterium | reverse complement strand
CCGCTTGCCAAAGAGAGTATGATCCAAACGTTGCGCGCTGCCCTGGGTGCGCGTGGACCGATCGTTCCGAGGAGCCTCCATGATCGAAGCCAATGACCTGCATAAATATTTCGGCACCTTCCACGCGGTGCGCGGCATCTCACTCCACGTTCCATCCGGCCAGGTGCTGGCGCTGCTCGGCCCAAACGGCGCCGGCAAAACCACAACCGTACGCATGCTCAGCGCGATCTTGCAGCCCAACCGTGGCAGCGCGCGCGTGGCAGGACACGACGTTGTCGCCGAGCCGCAGATCGTGCGCCACAAAATCGGACTGCTCACCGAGTATCCCGGCCTCTACGCGCGTATGACCGCTGTGGACTATCTGCTTTTCTTCGGGCGCTTGCAGGGCATGAATCAGCACGATTGCACGGTGCGCATCACGCAGCTGCTCCAGCAGTTCGGCCTGTGGCAGGCGCGCGACCGCAAGCTCGACGGCTACTCCAAGGGCATGAAGCAGAAAGTCGCGCTGATCCGGGCGATGATCCACGATCCCGACGTGCTCTTCCTGGACGAGCCCACAACCGCGATGGACCCGCAGAGCGCGCGCACGGTTCGCGATGCGATCGCCGAGCTGCGCAACTCGCGGCGGGCGGTGGTGCTCTGCACGCACAACCTCAACGAGGCCGAGGAGCTGGCCGATCATATCGCGGTGGTGCGCGGCGGGCAGATTGTCGCCAGCGGCACCGAGGAGCAACTCACCCACGAGCTGATGGGCGATCCGATCTGGGAAGTCAAGACCGCGCGCTCGCTGGGCAGCCAGATTGTGGAGCTTAACGCGATGCTGGAGATCGAGGAGTTCAGCGATACCTGGCTGCGCTATCGCACCCGGCGACCGGCGGAGACCAACCCGGCGCTGCTGCGCAAGCTGCACAGCGCGGGCGTGCCGGTGATCTCCTTGAGCGAGGTTCCGCGCTCCCTGGAAACCGTCTATCTGCGGATCGTCGGCGAAGATCAGCCCGAGCGCATAGCCGGAGCTTCGGCAGCAAACGAGGTAAACGCATGACCTTTTTTCCGATCCAGGCGGTAGCGCGGCGCGAGATGCGCGATAATCTCACCGACTGGCGCATGATGTTTCCGATCCTGATCCTGACCTTTGTCGTGCCGATCCTGATCCTGACCGCCGCGCTCTACGCGATCGATTTCATCGGCGATACCGGCACCGTCGCGCGGATGATTCCCTTCGGGCTACTGCTGGCGGGCTTTTTGCCGGCCTCGTTTTCGCTGATCACCGCGCTGGAAAGCTTTGTCGGCGAAAAGGAGCGCAACACGCTTGAGTCGCTGCTGGCGATGCCGATGAGCGACAGCGAGCTGTATCTCGGCAAGCTGATCGCGGCGTTGCTCCCGCCCGTCGGCTCGGCGATGCTGGCGATGCTGACCTTCGCAGTCTGCTTCAGCATCAGCAGCAACGGCGAGATCCAGTCGCTGGTGAATCCCAGCATCATGTGGCTGATGGTGCTGCTGATCGCTATGAAAGGCGTGGTGATGGTCGCCGGCGCTGTGATTATCTCGTCGCACACCACGACGATCCGCGCGGCGAATCTGCTTGCCTCGTTTGTGCGGGGGCCGATGTCGGTGGTGGTGCAGCTTGAGGCGCTAGTGATCATCGCGC
>DASWTQ010000731.1:0-3531 GCA_036402055.1 Herpetosiphonaceae bacterium | reverse complement strand
TGGCGGCACCCGCGCTATCTGCTGTGCTCGGAGCAGCTCATGACCACCGATCATCCGCTGTCCGCCGTGCCGTTACTCCAAGTGTCCTGGCTACGCCGAGCCCAGCGCTGACAGCGCTGGCCCGTAGCTGACGTGGGCCCTGACCGAGTTTTCGTTATAGTCCACCTCAGGAGCACATCTCTTTAATAGGATTGACATAACGGTAAGAGGATTTCGCGATGCCTGACTTGATCGCCGCCGGACATGTGTTTGATCCGGCCCGCCACACCGGCATCCGCTGGGAACCGCACATCGCACAGCTGTTTCGGCGCTCCGTTGCCGGCACTGCCGAGTTGATCGCCGAGGCCAGCCACGCGACGACCTCGGCCTGGGAGTTTTGGCACACGTTCGCGTTCGCGCAGGTCTTCCCACAGGTCGACGCCTGGTGGTTTGGCTCAGCCTGGACCCGGCAGGTGCGGATCTCGCGGCCTGTGCAAACGAGTGGGGATGGGCGGAGCGTCACCGGGTGGATGCAGTTCGTCGACGAGACGCCGAGCCAGTATTGGACGATCATCGAGGGCACACCAGTGACCGTCGATGTGCCCTATCCCCCGCACGAGGTCCAGCTGATTAATCTGCCATTGCGCATCACGTTAGGCTGGCTGACGGGCGCGACGTTGACGGGCAACGTCGCGCCCGTCCAGTGGCAGATGGCGACGAGCCTGGTGGCACGGCGGGACCTGGAGGTCGTCTTCCCCACGACGTATGCCGCGTTCGAGACGAACTATGGCCACTGGCAGCTGGCAGGACTTGACCTACCGATGCGTGATGCGCTCTGTACGCTCCAAGGTCTCCGACGCCCGTAGGGCGTGATCTTCACACTACCCGGCCCCTGTGTCATGTGGTGACGCAGGGGCGGGTAGTGTGGTTGGGCCGCCGCTTGACTTAAACCCGTTCGTGATTAGTGCATGTGGAGCATCGCTTGCACGGCAAACAGGGATGCTCAGCATGTCCCTGGGAAGGCTGCCTGGCAGGTCCTGGATCACGCTCTCGGGCGCAGCGGGGATGTTGAGTGCTGCCCCAGCGACCTGGGCATCATCGCCGGCAAATACATAGCGGCGACCACGCTGCATTGCCACTAAGCACCCTGGTTGCTGCCGTTGAAATGTACGCAGCTCCACATACCACGTCTGGAGCTGCGCGCGATCGAATTCGGCGCGCAGTTCCTTTCGTGGACTCGTAGTGTGGCAGGTGAGCATAACGCGGCGATCACCATTCAAGCCGCCTTATTGTGACGAACCCCGCAGAGAAACGTTCTCTGCGGGGTTCGCTCCTTCGGAAACCTTCCATGCGTACCGCTGCCCAGCCAGGCGTGAGTCCACCATCCTGAGCGACCACCTGATCGCCGAGGCAGACCTGACCGATGACGTTGCCGGCACGCACCTTGGGATCGTGGCGCAGGTTCCCACCGTTGATGACCTACCGCCGCTCCGCGGGGGAACGCTCACCGGACGCAGTGCCTTCGGTGAACGACTGCGCAATCTGATCTGCGAGCGGGATCAGATCATCGTCAACTGGACCGATGGTCGTAATGATCCAGAGCCGCGCGCCGAGAATATTCCATTGGACACCGCGCACCGGGCCTGGGCGGTTGAGCACACCTGCGGCAATCTCATACACCGTGCGACCAGCAGGCAACCCTTTGACCTGTCGGTTGCTCTCGCTGCTCAACACCGTGATGTCCGACTCGGCTTTCCCAAGGTTCGTAACCAGGAGCGACAGCAATTGATCGGGTGGCACGTCAGAGGGGAGCGGAAGACCCAAGATGCTGACGTTCCGACCGGTTGCCGGGTCCATCGCCAGGAGGTTGAGGAGCTGGAATTGGTCGGTCTCGGCGAGCTTTTGGGTGCTGTCGGCCAGCGCCGGATTGAACGCCTCCATCGGCTTCGACATGTGTCCGAAATCCTCACCTGTGAGCGTCGTGGTTTGCCAGTCCGACGGTAGCTGGATGGTGCCCTCACCAACGCTATGCGTGGTCCAACCGTTTGCGGCTGGGCTGCCGGCAGCCTGACCTTGCGTGGTCGCCGGGAGGATCGGTATCTGTGCAACCTGCGCGGGATCGATGGTCAAGAGTGTGGCGCTGACCCAACCCGTCACATTCCGTGGTGTGACCAGCAAAAACCACGTCGCGTCGTCGTTCTTCCCGACGAGCGGCACGGTTTCATGGGCGTTTACCTGGTCCAGCGGCTCTCCGGTGATCGGAATGCGCCGCACATTGCCGCCATTCGCGACGACCGCGCTGATGCTGGAGCGGGGAGCCGTCGGCGATGATTGCGGTGTGGGTGCCGGTTCGACCAGCGACGGTGGTGCCTCCACCGTCGCGGTGGCCGGTGCTGGCGTTGACGTTGCCGGGCGTGGTGTCGGCGTCGCTGGGCGCGGTGTGGCCGTCCGCCGCGGTGTCGCGCTCGGTGCCTGCTGCACCACCGAGGTGGACGGTGCAGGTGTTCCGCAACTTGTGAGGAAGAGTGCCAGGATCATCAGCGTGGACAGGATAAAACGTGTGTACATAGGAATCCTTCGCAATGAGTCGACGCGTCGTCAAAGTTCCGTAACGCGTGTGAATTCACCAGGTGGTTGATCGCCGGTGCGCCAGGTCTCTGCCCGCCGCGCCGCTACACCGTCAGACGGATTGGTGGCCTCCCAGGTGTTGATCCAGGTCCTGGGCTGCCTGGTCGAGGATCGTCAGCGATGCTGGGATCAGCACCTCGCGGGCGATCGGGACCGGCTGCGCCAGGCGCTGCTGCGTTGCCTTCCGAATCCGAGGACTCGCGTCCTGGAGCAGTGGCGTGAGACGCTGCTCCGCCGTTGCGTGATCGCCGACGGCACAATCCGCCGTTCCCAGCCAGAAGATCTGTGTCGCTGGTGGATCGGTTTTGAGCAGCGTGGCATACAGATCGCCGAGGCGATCGTGCTGGCCAGAGAAGGCAAATAGTGTCAGCCACGCCTGTGGCAGATAGGGGCTGGCAAGCCCGGACCGGTAGCGGGCATACGCTTCAGGCAGGGCGTTGAGGTCGCCGACCTCGCCCAAGGCACGCAGGTAGGACACGACGATCACGGACTCAGGGACCACGCGACGGTTTGCCGCCAGGCGCTCGAACCAGCGACGTACCGCTGCCAATCCTCCTGGAACAGCAAGCTGTAGAGCCGATGGGTCCGGCCCATATGGGTCGTATCCGATGCCGCGTGCTCCAGCTATGCCACCGCTGCTGCGGTATCACCATCGCGCATGAGCGCAAACGCCTGGTAGAGGGCGGGGGTGTTCCACCAGCCATCGAGCGGGTGCAACCACCGAATCAGGCGTGCTACCTGAGCGGCCCGGCGATACTCCTCCCGCGCAACCTGTCGCTGGACGTAGAAGAGCCCCAGCAGCGGCACACCAATCAGCGCCAGGCCAAGGCCGCCACCAACGAAGCCGGCGACGTCGGGCGTGTACGTCCAGGTTATGAACGTGACGAGGGCGACACCTGCCCCGACCAGACGCCAGCCCCATTG
>DASWTQ010000730.1:0-10421 GCA_036402055.1 Herpetosiphonaceae bacterium | reverse complement strand
CGGGTTTAGCTCGGTGGCCTCCGCGCTCATATCCGTGATGATCACCTTCGGCAACATTGACGATGTCCAGCGAGCGCTGGTGTGGCTGACCGGCAGCGTCTATGGCAGCACATGGAGCGAGGTCTGGGCACTGCTGCCCTGGGTCGTTGGGTGTGTGCCGCTGGCGGTGTTGCTCGCGCGAGATTTGAATGCGCTCAGCCTGGGTGAAGAGGTTGCACGTGGATTAGGCAGCACAGTCGGGATGCGCCGTGGCCTGCTGCTGGTGACAGCGGTAGCGCTCGTGGCGACGAGTGTTGCCGTCGCGGGCACGATCAGCTTTGTCGGCTTGATGGCGCCACATCTCGCCCGGCGGCTTGTAGGTTCGGATCAGAGCGGCCTGCTGCCAACTGCAGGCATTCTGGGAACGTTGATCGTTGTGCTGGCAGATTTAGTGGGACGGACGATCTTCGCGCCGATTGAGCTACCGTGTGGATTGGTGACTGCCGCGATTGGCGCGCCATGCTTTTTCTTACTTCTGTACCAACAGCGGTATAAATAGCCGGTAGTCGTCACAAATATATACTACCGATAATCTTTATCCTCTCATCACCCCCCACATCAACTACTATAATCAAAGTCTCTATCTAAAATTGTGGATCACAGGCAACAAAGAACGTCGATCGTTTGTACAATCGACGTTCTTCGACAATACGGTCAACTTTCGGGACAGCGGCGGAAAAAGCGTCGCTGATCCTAGCGGAGCTGTGCCAGCTGCTGATTCGGATCGGCGACGATCGCCTGGAGCAGCGTCTGGAACTGGAGCAGCAACGCCTCCATACGCGCCGCCGTGAAGAGGTCGGTGTTGTACACCAGATCGAACAGGATTGTGTCGGCCATCTCCTGAGCGTAGATCGTGAAGTCGAGCTTCGAGCCGTGATCGTCCTGCGGCACCGCCTCGATCGTCAGCCCCGGCAGCTCGATCTGGACATCGGGAATATTCAGCATGTTGAAGCTGACCTGAAACAACGGATTGTAGCGCGGGTCGGGGCGCAGATTCAGCCCCTCGACCAGCAGCGTCATCGGCAGGTATTGATGTGTGTAGGCGTCGAGCGTGGTTTCGCGTACCTGGCGCAGCAACTCCTGGAACGTCTGCTCGGGCGCGATACGCGTGCGCAGCGGCAGCATGTTGAGAAACAGGCCGATCAGGTTGTCGGTCTCCGCCAGCACGCGGCCGGCAGACGGCGTGCCCACCATGATGTCGCTATCACCGGAGACGCGCCACAGCAGCACATTGAACGCCGCCAGCAGCGCCATAAACAGCGTGGTGCCTTCGCGGCGGCTCAGCGCGTGGAGCTGGTCGCTCAGCTCGGCGGGCAGACGCAAGTTGAGATGCGCACCTGCGAATGTCTTGGTCTCCCCGCGTGGATAGTCGGTGGGCAGCGCCAGGACCGGCGACATCGGATCGTCCTCTGAGCCCAATTGCCGGCGCCAGTAGCCCATCAAGCGCTCGACGGTCTCGCCTGAAAGCCACGCACGCTCCCAGATCGCGTAGTCGGCGTACTGGACCGGCAAGGGCGGCAGCGCGATCGTCCGCTGCTCGACGGCGGCGGCGTACACCGTCGTCAGCTCGCGCATCAGCACGCCCATCGACCAGCCATCCGCGATGATATGATGCACCGTCAGGAGCAGCACATGCTCGTGATCAGTCAAGCGCACCACGCGACAGCGCAGCAGCGGCCCGGCTTGAAGATCGAAGCGGATCTCGGCGTCCTCACTGACCAGCCGCTGTAGCTCCTGCTCACGCTCTGGTTGCGCGAGCGACCGGAGATCGATGACCGGCAGCGGCGTAGGGCGGGCCGGCTGAACGACCTGCACGGGCGGATTGCCGACGAAGATCGTGCGCAGCGCGGCCTGGCGCGCCACGACCACGTTGAGGCCGTGCTCAAGCGCTGCGAGATCCAGCGTGCCCCGCAGCAGAACAGCCATCGGCATATTGAATGCCGGATTGCCGCGATCCTGCTGATCCGCCATCCAGAACCGGTGCTGGAAAAACGAGAGCGGCGCGCGATCGGCGCCGGTCGGGTGGATCGGCGGGATCGTCAGCGCCTGGCGCGCGTGGAGCGCGGTCTCGATCTGCCGGGCCATATCGGCCACTGTGGGCGACTCGAAGAGGCTCGTCAGCGGCAGCTCAACCTGGAAGGCCGAGCGAACCTGGGCGATCACGCGCGTGGCCAGCAGCGAGTGCCCACCCAGCGCGAAGAAGTTCGCGCGCGTGCTGACCCGCGTGAGGCCCAGCACCTCCGCCCAGATGCCGGCCAGTAGCTCTTCAGTCGACGTGCGCGGCGCGACAAAGGCGTGCTCCCGGTCTAGGATGGCGCTATCGGGTGCCGGCAGCGCCTTGCGGTCGATCTTGCCGTTCGGCGTCAGCGGCAGCGCGTCGAGCAGCACAAACGCCGATGGGATCATGTAGTCGGGCAATCGTTGCGCGAGGAAGGAGCGCAGAGTAGAGGGTAGGCCCTCATCCCTCAGCCCCTTTCCCCGAACCTCACCAAGCTTTTGGCTCGGTTGCGGCAGGAGAAGGGGAGGAGTGGTGCCTGTTTGTTCCTTGGTTCGTTTGTTCGTTTGTTCGGTACTTCTAGGTTCTTCCGTCACGTACGCCACCAGCCGCTTATCGCCCTTCGCATCCTCACGCGCGACGACGACGCACTCGCCGACCTGGGGATGCTGGGCCAGCGCGTGCTCGATCTCGGCGGTCTCGATGCGGAAGCCACGAATCTTGACCTGGTGATCGATGCGTCCGAGAATTTCTACCGTGCCGTCGTCATGCCAGCGGCCGAGATCACCTGTACGTACCATGATCTGGCCGTCTTCGAACGGACAAGGGACGAAGCGCTCGGCGGTCAGCTCAGGGCGATGGAGGTAGCCGCGCGACACGCTCTCGCCTGACACGCAGACCTCGCCCGCGATGCCGATGGGCTGCGGCTGGTCGAACGCGTCCAGGATATAGATACGGTTGTTTTGCAACGGCGTGCCCACCGTGATTGGCTTACCAAGATCCTGCACCCGGATCGGCCCCACAATATTGAGATCCGTGATCTCGGTCAGACCATAAATGTTGATAATCTCGACAGCGGTGCCGAGTTGCTCGTAGACGGCGTGCGCCAAGCGCGGCTCTAGCTTCTCGCCACCGATCAGCAGGTAGCGCAGGGCATTGGCGGGCTGCTCGGGCGCGACCTCGTTGAGCACGGCTTGCAGGTAGGAGGGCACTGCATCCAGGAGATGGAGCTGATTTTCATCGAGATAGCGCAGCAGCGCGCGGCTGTTGAACTTGACCGGGTCCGAGATGATATGCAGCGTGCGGCCAAAGATCAACGTCGGGAAGATCTGATTCACGGATATATCGAAGCTGATCGAGGTGATCAGGCCCGTGATCTGCACCTGCGGATCGTCGAAGTAGGCGCGCAGCCCATAGACCAGGTTGATCAGGCCCTGCTGTTTGACCATCACACCCTTGGGCCTGCCCGTCGAGCCCGACGTGTAGATCACGTAGGCCAGGTGCTCGGGCAGCGCCGTGCGGGCTGGATTCGTCGTCGGCTGCGTGGCCAGCCGCTCCCAGTCGGCGTCGAGGCGGAAGACCTGCGCCAGGTGCTCGGGTAGCTTCTCGACCAGCCGATCCTGCGTCAGGAGCAGCGGCGCGCGGCTGTGGGTGAGCATATACTGCAAGCGCTCGGCGGGGTAGGACGGATCGAGCGGCAGATACGCGCCACCGGCCTTGAGGATCGCCAGCATGCCGACGATCATTTCAAGGCTGCGCTCGACCATCAGCCCCACCAGCACATCCGGTCCCACACCCTGCGCCCGCAGGTAATGGGCCAGTTGATTGGCCCGCGCGTTCAGCTCGGCATACGTCAGGCTGGCGCCCTCGTAGACGATCGCAGGTGTGTTCGGCGTTCGCGCGGCCTGGGCTTCGATCAGCTGGTGGACGGCAGCGTCGCGCGGATATTCAGCCTCGGAGCGGTTCCAGTCGATCAACATTTGCCGGTGCTCGGGCTCAGTCAGCAGCGGCGCATGGGTGATCGGCAGATCGGGGTTAGCCACAATGCTTTCCAGCAGCGTGCGATAGTGCGTCATCATGCGCTCGATCGTGTCGCGGTCGAACAAATCGGTGTTATAGCCGACGACGCCCGTGAGCGTTTCACCGATGGGCACGATCTCCAGCATCAAGTCGGTCTTGGTCGTGGTCGCTTCGAGATCGACCGGGCGGAGCCGGAGATCCGGCAGATCCAGATCCTGCATCGGCGTGTTTTGCAGGGTGAACAGCACCTGGAAGAGCGGATTATGGCTCAGCTGGCGCGTCGGCTGGAGCGTTTCGACCAGCATCTCGAATGGAATATCCTGATGCTCGTAGGCTCCCAGCGTGATCTGCCGCACTCGCTGGAGCAGATCCCGGAAGGCGGGCGCGCCCGACAGATCCGTGCGCAATACCAGCGTGTTGATGAAAAAGCCGATCAGCGGCTCGACCTCGCGGCGGGTGCGGCCGGCGATCGGCGTGCCGATTGCAATATCATCCTGGCCGCTGTAGCGATACAGCAGCACGTTGAACGCCGCCAGCAGCGTCATAAACGGCGTGACCTGCTCGGCCTGGCTCAACGCCGTCAGCGCGTCGACGAGCGGCTGCGGCAGCGTGAAGGTGAGGCTCGTACCCGCAAACGTCTGCGCCGCCGGACGTGGCCGATCGGTGGGCAGATCCAGCAGGGGCACCGCTCCACGTGGGCTTTCACTGCCGAGCTGATCTGTCCAGTAGCGCAGCTGCCGCTCCTGCACGTCGCCCTGGAGCCATTGGCGCTGCCAGACCGCATAGTCGGCATACTGGATCGGCAGCGCGGGCAGCGACGGCTCCGCTCCGCGCGTATAGGCGCTGTAAAGCTGACCAAGCTCGTCTACCATCACGCCGACGGACCAGCCGTCTGAGATGATGTGATGCATGTTCAGCAGCAGCATGTACTCGGTCGCGTCGAGCTGGAGCAGCCGTACGCGCAGCAGCGGGCCGGTTTGGAGATCGAAAGGCTGCTGCATTTCCTGCTGCGCCAGCGCCCGGGCGGTCGTTTCGCGCTCCTCGGCCGGCAGATGGCGCAGATCCACCACCGGCACCTCCAACGGCATCGGCGACGCGATCACCTGCACCGGCTCTCCGCCAGCGATGGATGCTCCATCCTGAGACCAGCCGGCAAAGGTGGTACGCAGAATCTCGTGGCGGCTGATGATTGTGTTGATACTGCGCTCGAACGCGGTCAGGTCGAGGCGACCGGTGATGCGCAGCACCGTGGGAATGCTGTAAAGGCTGCTGTTGGGCTCGAATTGATCCAGGAACCAGAGGCGCTGCTGTGCAAACGACAGTGGCAGCGGTCTGGTGCGATCGACCGGCGCCAGCGGCCGCGCGTCCTCCGGCGTGTGACCATCATCGCGCTGGGTCTCGATGCGTACGGCCAGCTGGGCGATCGTCGGCGTGGCGAAGATTTCGCGCAGCGGCAGCTCGATCTCAAATGCCTCGCGCATCCTGGAGACCAGCTGCGTGGCCAGCAGCGAGTGCCCGCCCAGCGCGAAAAAGTTGTCATGCACGCCGATGTTCGTGGTGCCCAGCACATCGCTCCATAGCTCGACGAGCGTGGCTTCGGTCGCTGTGCGCGGCGCGACAAAGGTTTTTTCCCGCTCCTGGGTGTTATCGGGTGCGGGCAGGGCCTGGCGATCGACTTTGTCGTTGGGCGTGAGCGGCAGCGCGTCGAGCAGCACGAACGCCGATGGCACCATGTAGTCGGGCAAGTGCTGCGCGAGGAAGGTGCGGAGCGAGTGGATCAGGCCCTCACCCGGATTTGTGAGCAGGCCCTCATCCCCCAGCCCCTTCTCCCGCTGCGGCAGGAGAAGGGGAGTCATGGTACTTTTTTGGTTCTCTTGTTCCTTTGTTTCTCTGTTCGTTTGTTCTTTGTTCTTCTCCGGTTCTAGGTTCTTGCTTTGCCCAGAGGGCGCCCGTTCTTGGTTTTCCCCGACAACATACGCCACCAGCCGCTTGTCGCCGGAGTCTTCGCGCACTACGACCACCGCGTCACGGACATCTGCATGGCGCAAGAGCACGGACTCGATCTCGCCCAGCTCGATACGGAAGCCGCGCACTTTGACCTGATCATCGATCCGGCCCACAAATCCGATCTGGCCGTCGGGCAGGAAGCGCACCAGGTCGCCGGTACGATACAGGCGCGCGCCCGGTGTAGCGCTGAAGGGATCGGGGACGAATTTTTCGGCTGTGAGCGCGGGCTGGCCCAGATAGCCACGTGCGAGCTGCACGCCGCCGATGTACAGCTCACCGGCGACACCGATCGGCTGCGGCTCCATCTGCGGATCGAGAATATAGGCGGTCACATTCGACAGCGGCTTCCCGATCGGAGTGTCGAGCAGATCGGCGGGCAGCGGCGACGGCACCACGTAGCCGGTCACGCCAATGGTGGCCTCGGTAGGACCGTACATGTTGACCAGCCGCGCCTGGCTGCCGTAGCGCGACTGCCACTGCCGGACGCGCTCCAGCCCGGCGTGTTCGCCGCCGGTGATGATCAGCTTGACCGCTGGCGGCAGCTGGAACTGGCCACGGGTGCTAGCCTCGACAAGGATATTCCAGAAGGCGGTCGGCACGCAGATCGCTGTGAGCTGCCAGCGCGCGCAGGTTGCGGCAAACGTCTGCGGACTGTCCAGCATCGCATCGGTGCGCAGCACAGTCGCCGCCCCGTTGGCGAGCGGCACAAACAGCTCTTCGGCGCTGGCATCGAAGCTGATCGAGGCGAATTGCAGCACACGATCGCCCGGCAGCATCACATAGCGCTCACGCACGGCTGCGATGTAGTTCAGCAGCGCGCGATGGGTGGTTTGTACGCCTTTGGGCGTGCCGGTCGAGCCCGACGTGTAGATGATATACACCAGATTGTCGGGCTGAACCCGAGCCTCGGGCGCGGTTGTCGGCTGCTGCATCCAGTGTGTGCTTGTCTCGGACTCCGCGCGATCAAGCGACAAAATCGTGCCGCCGAAACCGGGCAAGGTCGCGGCCAGCGCTTCCTGCGTTACCAGCACGGCGATCTGCGCGTCGTCGATCATGAATTGCAGGCGCTCGGCAGGATAGGCCGGATCGAGCGGTACATACGCCCCGCCGGCTTTCACAATGCCCAGCAGCGCGACGACAAGATCCACCGAGCGCTCCATGTACACGCCGACAAGTGACTCAGGCTTGACGCCAAGACCTTGCAGATGATGCGCCAGCTGATTGGCTCGATCGTTCAGCTCACGGAAGCTCAGGCAATCTTCGTCAAAGACCACGGCGATCGCGTCGGGCGTACGCGCAGCCTGCGCCTCGATCAGCTGGTGCAGCCCGATCTCCTCAGGCGCGGCCACGCTAGGGGCGTTCCACTCCGCGACGACAAGCTGCCGCTCGGCCTCAGGCATCACCGGCAGCTCATACAGGCGACGGTTGGGATCGGCGGCGATGGCCGTCAGCAGAGTCAGCCAGTGATCGAGCATCCGGCGAATCGTCGCGTCGTCGAAGTGGCTGATCGCGTAGTCAAGCTCGATGCTCAGCTCGGCGCCGGGCTGCACCGCGATCGTCAGCGGAAAGTTGGTCTTCTCGGCGAACTCGACCGCCTCGATCTTCAGGTCGCCGCCGAGATTCCGCACCGAGGCATCGATCGGATAGTTTTCAAAAACCACGATGCTCTCGAAGAGCGCCATGCCACGGGGAACGTCGCTCCAGCCCTGGACATCGACCAGCGCGCTGTACTCGTAGCGGCGCTGCGCAACCTGGCGCGCCTGAAGCTGCTGCAACCATGGGATCAACAGCGCATTGGGGTCGACCTGAGCCCGCACCGGCAGCGTGTTGATGAACAGCCCAACCATCGTTTCGACCCCGGCTAGCTCCGGCGGCCGACCGGCAACCGTGGCGCCGAAGACCAGATCCGTCTCGCGGCTATAGCGGCTGAGCAGCAGCGCCCACACGCCCTGCACGATCGTGTTGAGCGTCAGCCCGTGCTGCCGGGCGAGCGCTTGCAGGGCGGCGGTTGTCGCCGTCGAGAGCGCCAGCTTCTGCACATGTGTGGCCGGATCGCTGGTGTCACCACGTCGATCCAGGCCAAGCGGTGTTGGAGCGCCGAAGCCATGAAGCGTTTGTCGCCAGAACTGCTCGGAGCGCGCGGGATCTTGCTGTTGCAGCCACTCGATGTAGTCCTGATACGGACGCGGCGGATCGAGCTGAGGCGTGCGATCGCGGCGAAATGATTCGTAGCAGACCAGAATCTCTTGCAGCAGCAGCGGCAGCGACCAGCCATCGAGCACGATATGGTGATGGCTCCAGACCAGGCGATGCTCGTCGGCGGCGACACGGGCCAGCAGCAGCCTCATCAGCGGAGCCGATGATAGATCGAAGCCGCGCTGGCGATCGGCGGCAAGGTAGGCATCCAGACGCGCCGACTGCTCCTCGGGCGACATATCCCGCCAATCATCGTGCTCGATCGGCACATCCACCGATCGATACACCACTTGCAGCGGCTTTTCCAGATTTTCCCAGAAAAAGCTCGTGCGCAAAATCGCGTGCCGGTCGACGATGTGCTGCCAGGCGCGAATAAACGCGTCGGCGTCGAGGTCGCCGCGCAGCGTGCAGCTGAGCTGCTGAACATAGACGCCCGACTCCGGCGCGAATGCCGAGTGAAAAAGCATGCCGTGCTGGAGCGGGGAAAGCTCGTAGATCGTTTCTATCTCCTGGTCAATCATCGTCGCGATGGTCCTCCTTTTTTGCCGATCATCCCAAACAGTTTATCAAGCTCTTTCTGGTTGACTCGCGCCGCCGGAAAATCGGAGGGCGTGAAGCCACCGGCCTCGGGCGCGAGACAATGATTGATGATCGCGCGCAGCGCAGCCATGCAGTGCTCCGCAAAGCCTTCGATCGCCGCCCGGCGATGAATCTGCTCGCCGTACCGCCACTGCAAGCGCAGCTGGCCGCCGCCGACGATCGCGCTGATCTCCAGCAGATAGGGCCGCTGCGCCTGCGGATCGACGTTCGGGCCGCGCATCTCAGACACGATGTCGAAGGTCGACGACGCCGGCAGGGGCTCGGTCTGGCCCCCGTAGCTAAAGCTGATCTGAGCGCCCGGACCAGATCCTAGTTGCTCCGCGATCTGGCCATCCTGGCTGAGATAGCGCAGCACGCCGTAGCCGACGCCGCGACGGGGAACGCGGCGCAGCTGCTCCTTGACGGCTCTCAGGGCCGCGCCGGGATCGGCGGCGGGCGGCAGCTCAAGCGCGACCGGAAAGATGCTGGTCAACCAGCCGATCGTTCGCGACAGATCCACGCCCGGCAGCGACTCTCCGCGACCGTCGCCTTCCAGATCAAGCAGCAGCGTGGTTTGTCCGGTCCAGGCGGCAAAGCCTTGCGCCAGCGCCGCCAGCAGCACCTCGTCGACCTGGGTGTGATAGACCGGCGGCACATCCTGCAACAGCGAGCGTGTCTCGTCGGCGGTGAGCGAGCGTGTGATCTCGCTGGCCGAGGCGACAGAATTAGCGCCGCTCGGCTCGTCGAGTGGTAGCGTAGGCCGTGGCCGATCGATCACCTGTCGCCAGTAGCTCAGCTCGGCACGGGCAGCCTCCGATTGGGCATAGGTGCTCAGCTGTTCGGCCCAGCGCTGGAAGGCGGTAGTTTGCGGCCGCAGCGCGATCGTCGTGCCATGCATAAGCTGGCTGTAGGCCGACTGGAGATCGTCGAGCAGAATCCGCCACGAGGCGCGATCCACGACCAGTTGATGAATCACGAGCAGCAGGCGCTGCGGCTGATCGGCGCCCAGATCGAAGAGCACGGCGCGCACAAGCGGCCCGGCTTCGAGATCGAGGCTGGCCTGGGCTTCGGCTGCTACCTGCTCAAGCGCCGCTCGCTGCTCGAAGCGTGGCAGCGCCGCGAGATCGACCTGCCGGCAGGATACCGGCGCAGTCTCGCCAGCATTGATCTGCTCCCAGCCGTGCTCACTGTGCACGAAGCGCAGCCCAAGCGCCTCGTGATGCTGCACCACCTGCTGGAGCGCCTGAGTCAGCGGCGCAACATCCAGCGGCCGGCGCGACTCAAGCAGCAGCGATTGGCTGAAGTGCGCGGGCTGTGCGGGCTGCTGCTCGAAAAACCAGCGCTGGATCGGCGTCAGCGGCACGAGGCCCGTCGTCGGCCCTTGCTCGGCGGCGTGTCGCTCCCGGGCGCTGATCACGGTCACCAGCTGCGCGATGGTGCGATGCTGGAACAGATCGTCGGGACCGAAGCGCAGGCCGGCCTGCTGGGCTCGCGCCACGATCTGGATACTGAGGATCGAGTCGCCGCCGAGCGCGAAGAAATTATCGTGGATGCCGACCTGCTCCAGGCCCAATACCTGCTTCCA
>DASWTQ010000729.1:0-1995 GCA_036402055.1 Herpetosiphonaceae bacterium | reverse complement strand
CCGAGCAGATGAATATCTATGGCGATCGGGGCAATATTCTGACGCTGGCGCAGCGCTGTCGCTGGCGCGGGATCGACGTCGTCGTGGACGGCATCAAGCCCGGCCAGGAGGTCGCGTGGGGCAGCTACGACCTGGCGTTCTTCGGCGGGGGCCAGGACAGCGGCCAGGCCCTGATCGCGGACGACTTTGTGCGGCGGCACGGCGCGTCGCTCAAGGCCGCCGTCGATGACGGGCTGGTCATGCTGACGATCTGCGGCGGCTACCAGCTGCTGGGCCACTACTTCCTGACGCATACCGGCGATAAGCTGCCCGGCATCGGCGCGCTCGACGTCCACACGGTTGGCGGCGAGCAGCGGCTGATCGGCAATATCGCGATCGAGTGGACGGCAGCGCACGATCAGTCTCCGTCGACGCCGCGCACGCTGGTCGGCTTTGAAAACCACAGCGGCCGAACCTACACCGGCTCCGGCGTGCGACCGCTGGGCCGCGTGCTGCGCGGCTTCGGCAACAACGGCGAGGACGGCAGCGAGGGCGCGGTCTATCAGAACACGCACGGCTGCTATATGCACGGCTCGCTGCTGCCCAAAAATCCGCACTTCGCCGATCATCTGCTCGGCCTGGCGCTTCAGCGTCGCTACGGCACGGCCCGCGCGCTCTCGCCGCTCAACGATACGCTGGAAACGCACGCGCATCAGGTGATGGTTGGCAGGTTGACGTAGGGAACAAAGGAACAAACGAACAAGGGAACAAACGGAGAACAAAGAACAGAGAACAGAGAACAGAGAACAAAGAACAAAGAACCAAACGAGAGAACAAAGAACAAAGAGCAAAGAACAAAAGGATCAATAAACGCTTTACATTTCGGCTCGATGAATTATTCCGTAGGGGCGTGATTTATAACGCCCTGAACTCAAAATCTTCATTCAATTCTCGTTGACTGCGTAAATCTTTGCTTTCACCTTTTCCCCTTCTCCTGTCGCAACGGGAGAAGGGGTGGTCCAAAGGACCGGGGATGAGGGCCCGAAAGTTTAACCTCTACACATGCGTCGAATTGCGTATTGCTCGCCGGTGAATCCGGTCGAATCAGGAATCTCGGATTATAGCGAAGAGCTGCTGCCTTACCTCGGCCAGTACGCCGAGGTTTCGCTGTTTGTGGATCGCGGGCTAGCGCCGACCAATCCAGAGCTGAGGCGTCACCTGGCCGTGCATCCGATCGATGAGCTGCCGGCGCTCCAGCGCAAGCGTCCCTTCGACGCCGTCGTTTATCACATGGGCAACAGCCCGGCGCACGGCGCGATCTACGAGATGAGCCGGCAGGTTCAGGGCGTGATCGTGCTGCACGAGTGGGTGCTGCATCACTTCAAGCTCTGGCACGCCGCCGAGCGCCGCAAAGATATTGGCGTGTATCTGCGGGAGATGCAGCAGCGCTACGGTGCCGAGGGTGAGCGTGTCGCGCGGAAGATGAGCCGGGGCCAGCTGCAAGACGCCGCATTTAGCTTTCCGCTGGTCGAAGATCTGATCGAGCACGCGCAGGGCTTGATCGGGCATAGCCGCTTTGTGGTCGATCAGGCGCGTGCGCTGCGTCCCGATCTACCCGCCGCCGTGGTGCCGATGGGCGTGCCGCTGCCGCCGCTGCTGGCGCGGGACGCCGCTCGTGAGCAGCTTGGCCTGCCGCTCGACGTGCCGATCTGGGCCTCGTTCGGACATATCAATCCCTACAAGCGTATGGAGAGCGCGCTGCGCGCCTTCAAGCGCTTTCGCGCCGAGCAGCCCGACGCGCGCTATATTCTGGTCGGCTCGGTCTGGACGACTCCGTGGTTGTCACGGGCTACGCGCCGCGCTCCGACTTCGAGCGCTACGTTGCCGCCGCCGATCTGTGCCTCAATCTGCGCTGGCCCCCGGCCGGCGAGACCTCGGCCAGCCTGCTGCGGCTGCTCGGCGCGGGTCGCCCGACGCTCGTCTCGGCAGTTGGATCGTTTGGGGAGCTGCCCGGCG
>DASWTQ010000728.1:0-8939 GCA_036402055.1 Herpetosiphonaceae bacterium | reverse complement strand
CCCTCGCCGTATGTCACGCATCTGCGCTATCGAGCTAAGCAGCTGTAGACGATCAACACATGCTACGTGTAGAAGCAGCCTGCTGTAGGCTGCTTTTGCTTGTTCATCGATGGAACGGACGCTGGCCCATCTCCTCGACATCCTCGATCTGGAGTAGCAGCGCATCGATCGAAACCTGAATCTCACGCAGCGACAGCGCCAGCGAGATCAGCAAAAGAGTCAGGCTGCCGGCAAAGATCCACTTGCCGACTGTTTCCTGGCCGGCAAACAAGACAAACATACACAGCACGCAGAGAAAAAAGCTGGAAACGCCGCAGGCTTGCATGTTGCGAATAATCACGATCCGATAGCGCAAGTTGGCAAGCTGGCCCAGGATTTTGGGATCGGGCTGGGATTTGTAGCGGGCGTAAAGCTCACGGATCAGCGCGGCCAGTGTGAGAAAACGGTTGGTGTACGCCAGGAGCAGCAGGGAAATCGCCGGAAAGAGCAGAGCCGGAGTCGTCAGCGTGAGGTCCATGTGTGCCTACTCCTGTACGGTCACGATCGGCATGGCCCGATCATTGTAGCATAGTCTGCTCGGTTTCCAGTCCCAGCGCAACAACCCTGGCGATCGTCTTGTAGACACGCGTGGTCGCGACCAGCTTGAGCCTGCGCTCGATAAACGTGTTGTTGGCCCTGGTGTCGCTGTAGGACGTGGCGCAGAGGATGTAGACCATATCGTCGATCACGATCACCTGATCGGGAGCGTAGCCCTGAGCGAGAAACGCATCGACGAGCTGCGGCTCGGGAATGCCGGCCAGCAGCGTGAAATACTGTTTCGTAGGATCGGCGTTCGCAAACGGGTTGCGCGCCAACAAGGTTTGAAAGTAGCTCACAGTCCGGGCCAGCACCGCGATGTCGCCGCCAAACTCGCGCGCGATCACCTCGTGCACCAGCGTTTCAACAGCAGTCTGTTCCAGATTCGATACGGCGACGACATTGCCGCTTTGAATATAAGTGCGAACTGACATGAGGCCGGCCTGCTCAAGCGCCGCCCGCAGCGGCGCCATCGGCACTTTGTTTTTTCCGGTCGGCGTCACGGCGCGCAGAAGTATGATGTAGGTGTGCATAGCGTAGAGCATACGCCAGGCGTCAAGCAGCTAGGAAACAGCAGGCGGTCGCAGATCGGCGAGCACAGAGCGGAGCTGCGTCTGGCGCGGCGGCAGCAGCGCGATCCGCAGATTGACCAGAACATGGACCACTATCGGCAGCAGCAGGCTACCCGTGACGACAAACAAAGCACACATACACGCGCCGAAGCCGCAGGTTTGCAGCATGCCGCGCCAGCCCTGGTAGCGATGCCCGACGCCGAACAGCGCACAGGCGATCACGACACTGAGCGGCAGGCTGAGCGCCGGCGGCCCGTGCGTCAGGTAGTGCAGCGCGAAGCCACGGAACAGCACCTCCTCACAGACTCCGGTCGTCACGCTGAGCAGCGCCCAGACCGCACGCTCTCGCGGCGTCTGCGGTAGCCACGCACGGACTCGTCCAAAATACGCCAGCAGGCCCCGGCGCAGTCGCGGGCTGCTCCAGGCCAGCACGATCGGAGCGTACATGCCAAGGATGATGTTACCCAGCACAATAAACCACAGCGCCGGATGTTCATACGGGCTTGGCGTGCGATAGATGATCTCCCATGGCGGTACGGCGACCATGAGCAGCGCGACGCAGAGCCACTGCCAGCGGATCGTGTGCCAGTAGTGGCCGAGTCGCGATGCCGGCCGTGCGGCACCGGGCCAACGCGTCACACGCAGCGAGCCGCCTGCTGCGATCACGACGAGGCCGGCTGCCAGCAGATGCGGCAGCAGAGCGAGAAATATCACGGGGTTCCTTTCTTAGCGGCAGCGGCTTTATACACGAGGAATTACGGATGCGATCGTTACCTGCAAAAATGTAAACTGTTTCTTCCTGATCTTGTTTCTAACAAATCCCGTATTACGTGTGTAATCACACATTATATCACGATCCAGCGTCAAAAAACGCTTGACATATCGATCTACTACATGCTATAATTTCTTTATACATTACAGCAGTTCGTCCCGGTGTCAGCCCACCGAGACGAACCTAGACCACAACAGCAGGAGACACTGTTATGGCCGTAGCGACGATTCTACCACACGTCACCCCCGCCGCCGTCCGCCTCCAATTTCCCCACGACGAGATCACCGACCTGGCGCTAGATCTGATGCACGACGAGCCATGTATGCAGCTGTTTGAAGCGCGCAGCCATGCCCTCGATCTGCTCGACGAGCTGGCGATCTACGCCGCCATCTGGGATCAACTGGCCGGCGCTGCCGGCAATGCCGCCGCACTGCCGCTCTGGCGGTAACCGTAGCCGTGCATGGGGCGGTCGCGTGCCGTCCCATGCCGCTTAGCCACACGGAAAGCACTCAAGCTCGATATCAGGCGGCAGCAAGCGGCGGCGACAGCTCGAAGACGCCGATCGGGCGCGGCGCGGCTTCTTCACCGATGCTCCATTTGCTCAGCGAGATCGTCCAGCCGGCCGATTCCAGCTCTTCCAGCAGCGGCATGCTCGCCTCGCGAAACGGATCGCCGATCAGGATGCGACCGCCCGGCGCGAGATTGGTCTCGAAGATCTGGCGCAGATACGGATGCATCGCCGCGCCGTAGAGGATGTCGGAGCCGAGAATCCAGTCGTAGCGCCGGGCATCGTTCCAGGTGATCCAGTCGGCCAGACGGTACTCGATCGACTGTATGTTGTTGCGCTCGCCGTTGCGCCGGCACACCGACAGCGCCAGCTCCTGACGATCGGTCTGGATCACGCGCCCGCCCAGCGTGGCCGCGACGATGCCCGGCAGCCCGGTGCCGGCGCCCAGCTCCAGAACCTGCTTGCCGGCGAACTCGTTTCCACGCGAGGCCACATCATGCGCCAGCGCAATCGCCGCCGGCCAGAGCGCGATACCGTAGGGCACACGCTCCTTCAGCTCGCGCAAAAAGTGCGACTCGTCGGCATAGCTCAGGACCGCGTTGGTATGCAGGATCGACCACTCGTGGCCGGCCTGGCGCAGCCGATACTCATGCAGCGGGAAATCGCCGGTGGAGGTGCGGAGCACGCGCGGCTCGTCGTTGGGTGCAGCCATCTTACGAGCACTCCACGGAACGTTGATCTCCCAGGCTCGGAGCGGGGCTAAAGCTGTAGCGCATCGCGGAATCTTCCTTCCTTGACGCGCTGCATTGTAGCAGATGTCGCGTGAGATACTGTTTAGCACTCAGAGGTGATCTGAGCTTTTTTGCATTCCAGAAATATATATAATATATTATAGAAACACATAAATGGTTGCTTGAAGATGCGGAAAGGATCTTGCTAGGCATCTCAATCGCTGGTTGCGCTGCGTTTTCAGCCACCGAGTAAAAGGAGTCTCCCATGGAATATCGATCGCTTGGACGGACAGGCGTGATGGTCTCGCCGCTGTGCCTGGGCACGATGAACTTCGGCGGGCCGACCTCGGAGCCGGACTCGATCCGCATCATCGATCGCAGCCTGGATGCCGGCATCAATTTTCTCGATACCGCGAATGTTTACAACAGCGGCGAAAGCGAGCGCGTCGTCGGCGTGGCGCTGAAGCAAAATGGCAAGCGCGATCAGGTGGTGCTGGCGACCAAAGTGCACGGTAAGATGGGCGACGGTCCCAACGAGCAGGGCAACAGCCGCTACCACATCATCAAAGCCTGCGAAGATTCGCTGCGCCGCCTGCAAACCGACCATATCGATCTATACCAGATCCACCGGCCATCGCTGACGATTCCGCAGGACGAGACACTGCGCGCGCTCGACGACCTGGTGCGCGCCGGCAAAGTGCGCTACGTTGGCTGCTCGACGCATCCCGCCTGGATGGTGATGGAAGCGCTGGCGATCAGCGAGCGGCTGGGCATCGTGCAGTATATCTCGGAGCAGCCGCCCTACAACCTGGTCGATCGGCGCATCGAAAACGAGCTGGTGCCGCTGGCGCAGAAGTATGGCCTGGCGCTGCTGCCGTGGTCGCCGCTGGCCGGCGGCATTCTCGGCGGACGCTACGCCAGTGGCCAGAACTTCCCCAGCGACTCGCGGGCCAGCCGCGCGGGCGGGCAGGGCCAGTTCGTGGATCGCATCTCGCCGGCGGCGCTGGACGTAGCGCAAAGCCTGGCCGCGCACGCGCAGGAGCACGATCTTACCAGCAGCCAGCTGGCGCTGCTGTGGTGCAAAGATCAGCCCGGCATCACCGCGCCGATCATCGGGCCGCGCACCATGGAGCAGCTTGAAGATCAGCTCAAGGTGCTAGAGCTGACCCTCTCCGACGAAGATCGCGTCTACTGCGACACGCTGGTGCATCCCGGCAACGCCGTGGCCGACTTCCACAACAGCAATCCGTGGATGAAAGCGCGGATCGGCTAGGCGGCAGCGCGGCGTTCGATGCTGTGCGCGCCTCAAAGCAAGCGATGACGGGGTATAATTGACAGCGCAGCAGACACACGCCAGGCCACAGCGCTCGACGTGTGTCTGTATCTTTTGTTGGGAAGGATTTAAATTTTTGCGTGATACCGGACTACGTTTTCTGCTGCCATACATGCGGCCGTATCGCGGGCTGCTGCTGATTGGCCTGGTCTACGGGCTGATCGGCGCGAGCGCGAGCGCGCTGAGCCCGACCGTGCTGGGCTGGGCCGTCGACGAGCTGCTGGCGGTTTTTCGGGTGCAGGTGCTGGGCTACTACGCGCTCAGCCTGATCGGGCTGTCGGCGACGCTGGCGTTCTTCCGCTATCGTCTACGTATGCTCAGCGGCACGATCGCGGTCGGCGTGTCGTACCAGATGAGCCAGGATCTGTTCAACACGATCTTGACGCTGGACCAGCGGGCGCTGCGCCAGTACGGCACCGGCGATCTGCTTTCGCGCGCTACCAGCGATTTTATCTACATCTGGCGCTTCTACAGCGCCGGCTTTCAGATGTCGGTTCATGCGCTGTTTCTGCTGCTGATCGGCTGTACGCTGATGGCGCTGACCAGTCCGCTGCTAGCGAGTATCGTGGTGGTGATGCTGGCGGTCAGCATCGGCGTGCAGGTCGGGCTGGGCCGCATCGTCGAGCGCGCCTTCGATCGTGTGCAGCGCGATCTGGCCGTGCTCTCGGCCTTCACCCAGGAGCATCTCAGCGCCGTGCGGATGCTGGCGGCCTACACGCAGGAGCAGGCGGTCGTCGGCGATTTTCGCCGGCTCAACGATCGCTACGCGCGCCAGAATCTGGCCTTTGTGCTGCGATCCAGCGCGATCACGCCGCTGCCGAGTCTGGTCGTGATGGTGGCGCGGGCGATCGTGCTGGGCATGGGTGGCATCATGATCATCGACGGTAGCCTGACGATCGGCCAGTACGTGCAGTTCATCGTCTACCTTGGCCTGCTGAGTAACACCGCCGTTCAGCTGAGCCGCGCGCTGGAGCGGCTCCAGCAGGGCAGCGCGGCGGCCGGACGGATCGGCGAGGTGCTGCTGCGACGACCCCACATCGCCGACGGCCCCGAGGCGATCAGCACGCCGATCCGTGGCGATCTGCGCTTCGAGAACGTGGGCGTGCGCGCCGAGCATCGCTGGATCTTGCGCGACATCTCGATCGAGATTCCCGCCGGCACGACGCTCGGCATCGTCGGCGCGACCGGCGCGGGCAAGAGCACGCTGCTGAGCCTGCTCGGCCGGATTCGCGATCCCGACGCCGGCCAGGTCTATGTCGACGGCGTGGACGCGCGCAAGTACAGACTCAAGCATTTGCGCCAGGCGATCGCGCTGGTGCCGCAGGAAACGCTGCTTTTCAGCATGCCTCTGCGCGACAACATCACCTTTGGCCTCAAGGACGTGCCCGACGAGCGCGTTCTGAGCGCGATCCAGGCGGCTCGGCTGAGCAACGATCTGGTCCAACTGCCCCAGGGATTGGCAACCGTCGTCGGCGAGCGCGGCGCCTCGCTCTCGGGCGGCCAGAAGCAGCGCACGGCGATCGCCCGCGCTCTCGTGCGCGATCCGCAGATCTTGCTGCTCGACGATGCGCTGGCCAGCGTCGATACCAAGACCGCCGCCGAGATCGTCCATGAGCTGAGCAGTGCCCGCACGCAGCGCACGACGCTGATCGTCAGCCAGCGACTGGCGGCAGTGCGCGAGGCGGATCAGATCATTGTGCTGGAAGACGGGCGCATCGTGGAGCGCGGCACGCATCACGAGCTGCTCGCGCAGCAGGGACGCTACGCGGCCATGTATCGCCGCGAGCTGCACCAGAACGAGGACGAAGAACCTAGAACCTAACGAAAGAACCAAGAACCAAGAACCAAGAACCAAGAACCAAACGGAAGAACAAAGCGAAAGAACAAAGAACAAAAGTAAGTACCTTCATTCCCCCTCGCCTATGCCGCAGGCTGCGAAGGCGGTAGCCCGACTGAGCATGGGAAAGGGGGCTAGGGGGTGAGGGCCTAGCCCGAGAACAAAAGAACAAAAGAACAAGAGAACAAAAATCAGTGCAGTCGTTTGTTCCTTTGTTCCCTTGTTTCCTTGTTCCCTTGCGAAGTAGAGGATCAAGCTTGGAGATGACAACCAACCAAACATCAAAGCCGCCAGATAAAAGCACAGCGTTCAACCAGGATGCCGCGCTCTTCGGGCTGATGGTGACGACGATGCGGCCGCACTGGAAGCCGCTGCTGCTGGCGCTGGTGATGCTGATCGGCACGGCGGCGCTGAACGTGGTCCCGCCCTACCTGCTCCAGCGCGCCATCGACGGGCCGATCGCACAGCGCGACACAGCCACGTTGATTCCGCTGGCGATCCTGTATGGCGGCGCGGCGATCGCGGCCTTTGTGCTGCAATATGTGCAGACGTTCTTTCTCCAGCAGGCCGGCCAGCGCGGTCTCGCCGATCTGCGCACGCGGCTGTTCGATCATATTTTGCGCCAGAGCCAGGATTTTTTCGGCCGCGTGCCCACCGGCGATCTGGTTACGCGCCTGACCAGCGACATCGACGCGCTGAATCAGCTCCTGTCGAGCAGCGTCGTGATCATCCTGACCGAGAGCGTCACGCTGATCGCGATCGTCGGGGTGATGTTTGCGGTCAACTGGCGGCTGGCGCTGCTGGCGCTGGGCGTGCTGCCGGTGCTGATGCTGGTGACGCGCTATTTTCGGCGGCGCATCCGTGGCTCGTCGACGGGAGAGCGAACCGCGCTGGCACGGATCAGCGGCTTTCTCAACGAGCAGCTGCACGGCATGACGCTGGTGCAGCTTTTTGGGCGGCAGCCGGCCAGCGTCGAGGAGTTCGACGGCTACAACATGGGCTATCGCCAGGCGCTGCTGGTGCTGCGGCGCAACAGCGCAGTCTTTCTGGCAGTGCAGGAGGTGCTGGCGGCCTTTGGTACTGCCGCCGTGCTCTACGGCGGCGGTCGCGGCGTGCTGGCCGGCTGGGCCACGCTGGGTACGCTGGTCGCGTTTGTGCAATACACCGAGCGCGCCTTTCAGCCGGTGCTGCGCCTTTCGGAAGAATACAACTCGGTGCAGATCGGCCTGGGCGCGGCAGAGCGTGTGCAGCGGATGCTTCAGCGTCAGCCGAGCATTCTCACTCCGCACCAGCCGGTCGCGCTGCCGCGTGTTCGTGGCGCGATCGAGATGCGGCATGTGAGCTTTGCCTATGTGCCGGACGAGCCCGTACTGCGCGATCTGTCGCTGACGATTCCGGCCGGGCAGAACATCGCGATTGTGGGCGCGACCGGCGCGGGCAAGTCGAGCCTGGTGGGTCTGCTGGCACGACTCTACGATCCGCAGCAGGGCCAGGTCTTGATTGACGGCATCGACATCAAGCGCATGGATCTTGAGGCGCTGCGCCGCTCGGTCGCCGTGGTGCCGCAAGATCCGGTCTGCCTGGCGGGAACGATCGCTACCAACATTCGGCTCTACCGCCAGGATATTAGCGACGCCGACATGCGCCGCGCCGCCGAGATCTCGAACGCCGCGCGCTTTATCGACCAGCTGCCCGGAACGTACGACTACAAAGTGCTGCCCGGCGGCACGAACCTGTCGATCGGACAGCGGCAATTGCTGGCGCTCGCGCGCGCGATCGCGCTGAGCCCGTCGGGCGTGCTCGTGCTCGACGAGGCGACCAGCAGCATCGACACCGCGACCGAGGCGCTGATCCAGGAGGCGCTGCATCGCATTCTGCACACGCGAACCAGCGTCGTGATCGCGCACCGGCTCAGCACGATTCGTGACGCCGATCGGATAATCGTGATGCATCGCGGCAAGATTGTGGAAGACGGAACGCATACGAGTCTGCTTGAGCAGGGCGGCTACTACGCGCGGCTGCACCAGCATCAGCTCGCGCTGGCGCAGCGTAGCCAGGAGCTGCGATCCTAAGCTGCGCGTTTGCGTGACCGGCGGCTTCGCCTTTACACTGTCGCTCAACGCCGGAGGTTGCTATCCGGTTTGTTTTTCGGCGATACATGCGATAGATGCGCCATGAGGTGTGTTGATGCAATCCCAAACCAACGGTCAAGAAACCTGGGAAGAGCGCTGGCATCCGCTGCGCGAGGAGTGGCTGATTGTCGCGGCGCACCGGCAAGGACGGCCGTGGATCGGTCAGACCGTCGGCGCGCAGGAGGAGCGACCGCCGGCCTACCTGCCCGACTGCTACCTGTGTCCGGGCAACACGCGCATCAGCGGCGCGACCAACCCGCAGTACAGCGGCGTGTACGTTTTCGACAACGATCATCCGTGCGTCGGGCCGGAGTCGCCACTTGAGCCGCCGCAACCGCCCGCGCCCTATCGCGCCCGCCGCGCCGATGGGCTGGCTCGCGTGATCTGTTACGCGCCGCGCCACGATCTGACGGTTGCCGAGATGAGCGTTGCGGAGATCGGGGCGATCGTGGAGACGTGGCAGCAGCAGACGCAGGAT
>DASWTQ010000727.1:0-7234 GCA_036402055.1 Herpetosiphonaceae bacterium | reverse complement strand
GCCAGTCGGCGTCGAGGCGGAAGACCTGTGCCTGGTGCTCGGGGAGACGACTGATCAGCCGATTCTGGGTGAGAATAACTGCGGCACGGCTGTGGCTGAGCATGTACTGCAAGCGCTCGGCGGGATAGGCCGGATCGAGCGGGACATAGGCGCCGCCCGCTTTGAGGATCGCCAGCATGCCCTCGATCATCTCAAGACTGCGCTCGACCATCAGCGCCACCAGCACATCCGGCCCCACGCCCTGATCGCGCAGATAATGCGCCAGCTGGTTGGCGCGCGCATTCAGCTCGGCATACGTCAGGCTCGTGCCCTCGTAGACGATCGCGGTGGTCTCGGGGCTGCGCGCCGCCTGCGCTTCGATCAGCTGATGGACGGCGGCGTCGCGCGGATACTCGGCCGCAGACCGGTTCCAGTCGATCAACATCTGCCGGCGCTCGGCCTCGGTCAGCAGCGGCACGTGGGTGATCGGCAGCTCCGGGTTGGCGACGATGCCCTCAAGCAGCGTCATGTAGTGTGCCAGCATCCGCTCGATCGTCGTCCGGTCGAACAGATCGGTGTTGTACACCAGGGTTCCCACCAGCGCAGCGCCGATCGGCACGATCTCCAGGCTCAAGTCGGTCTTCGCCGTTCTCGTTTCGATGTCGGCCATGCTGAGCTGGAATTCCGATTGGTCGATCGGTGGCATCGGCGTATTTTGCATGACGAACATCACCTGGAAGATCGGATTGTGGCTCAGATCGCGGGCCGGCTGAAGGGCATCGACCAGCACTTCGAACGGGAGATCCTGGTGATCAAAGGCGCCCAGCGTCGATTGACGGACACGGCCCAGCAGCTCACGGAACGATGGCGCGCCCGAAAGATCCGTGCGAATCACAATGGTGTTGATGAAACATCCGATCAACGGCTCAAGCTCACGGCGATTGCGGTTGGCGGTCGGCGTGCCGATCGCAATATCGTCCTGGCCACTGTAGCGGAACAGCAGCGTTTGCCAGACGGCCAGCAGCGTCATAAAGAGCGTAGCCTGCTCGTGCTGACTCAAGGCGACCACCGCGTCGGTCAGCGGCTGCGGCAGTGTAAACTTGATCGTCTTGCCGCTAAAGGACAGCATCGACGGCCGTGGTCGATCGGTGGGCAGGTCCAGCAGCGGCACAGCGCCACGGCTGTTTTCGCTGCCGAGCTGGCTTTTCCAGTAGCGCAGCTTGCGCTCCAGCGCCTCGCCGTGGAACCAGCTGCGCTGCCAGACCGCATAGTCGGCATACTGGACCGGCAGCTCGGGCAGGGCCGGCTGCTCGTCTTGGGCAAAGGCGCTGTAGAGCTGCCACAGCTCGCCCACCAGCAGGCCAGTCGACCAGCCGTCGAAGATGATGTGATGCGTTGTGAACAGCACACGAAACACCGTGTCGTCTAGCTGGATCAGCGTGATGCGCAGCAGCGGGCCATGTGCAAGATCGAACGGTCGCAGTGCATCCTCGTCGGCCAGCTCCTGGGCTGTTGCCTCGCGCTCGGCAGCGGGCAGGCTGCGCAGGTCGATGTAGGGCAGGTCGATCGGCGTGTGCGGCGCGATAACTTGCATCGGCTGTCCCTCGACGAGCATGAACGTGGTCCGCAGGATCTCGTGACGGCTGATCAGCGCGTTGAGGCTCTGCGAGAAAACTCTGCTGTCGAGCGGCCCGGCGATCCGCAGCATGGCGGAGATGTTGTAGAGCGGGCTGGCGGGCTCCAGCTGACTCAAGAACCAGAATCGCTCCTGAGTAAACGAGGGCAGCTGCGGCCCGTCGCGATCAACTGGTCGCAGAGGCGGCGTGTCATCTTTGGTGTTGCCGTCCGCGTGGATGGTCTCGATCAGCGCGGCCATCTCAGTCACCGTTGGGACGGCGAACACATCACGCAGCGGCACGTCGACCTGAAGGGCGTCGCGCACTCGCGCCACGAGCTGAGTCGCCAGCAGCGAGTGCCCGCCCAGCGCGAAAAAGTTATCATGGATGCCGATCTGCTCGACGCCCAGCACAGCCTGCCAAATCTCGGCCAGCGTCTGCTCGACAGGATTTCGCGGCGCGACAAAAGCATGTTCGATCTCCGGCCGAGCGGCATCGGGCTCCGGCAGGGCGCGGCGATCGACCTTGCCGTTGACCGTGAGCGGCAGTGTTTCAAGTACCACAAACGCCGACGGCAGCATGTAGTCGGGCAGGCGCTCTTTGAGGAAAGCACGCAGCGCAGGGATCAGGCCCTCACTTTGATTCTGCGCCAGGCCCTCATCCCCCCGGCCCCCTTGCCCCGAACCTCGGCGGGCTTCCGCCTCGGTTGCGACAGGCGAAGGGGGAGAATCTGTGCTAGCGTCTTTGTTCCTTTGTTCCTTTGTTCCTTTGTTCCTTTGTTCTTCCACGACGTACGCCACCAGCCGCGCATCGCCGGTCTTGTGCTGCCGCACCAGAACTACAGCCTCGCGGATCTGCGGGTGCTGCGTAAGCACGGCCTCGATCTCGCCCAGCTCGATGCGGAAGCCGCGCAGCTTCACCTGGTGATCGATGCGGCCCAAAAAGTCGATCACGCCGTCGGGCAGGTAGCGCGCCAGGTCGCCCGTGCGGTACAGCCGCGCGCCTGGTCGATCGGAGAATGGGTCGGGGATGAACTGGGTGGCGGTGAGATCGGGGCGGTTGAGATAGCCGCGTCCCACGCCATCGCCGCCGATGTATAGCTCGCCCGCCACGCCGACGGGCACCGGATTGAGGTGGCGATCCAGGATGTAGAGCTGCGTATTGGCGATTGGCCGGCCGATCGGGACCACGCTCGGGACGTCGCCGGTCGGCGGTACTTCGTACACGCAGCAGCCGACGACGGTCTCGGTCGGGCCGTACTCGTTGATCAGGCGCGTTTGGGGAGCGAACGCGCGCCAGGCGGACACGGTCTCGGCCCGCAACGCCTCGCCGCCGATAATCAGCGCGTTGGCACAACCAGCCAGGGTGTTGGCCGGCAGCATGGTGTTGAGCAGATCGACGTGGGCAGGCGTGAGCTTGACCAGGCTGAACGCGGCATCGGGGGCCAGCGCCGCGCCCAGGCCTTCTAGCCCGTGGTCTTCCGGCAGCAACAGCACGCGCTGGCCGGTGATCAGTGGTGCGAAGAGGCTGGTCACCGTGAGATCGAAGCCGATCGGCGAGTGCACGGGCGTGCCGCTGCCCGCGCTGAGGTTGTAGGCCCGTGTGCACCAGCTGAGATAGTTGACCAGCCCGCGATGCGAGATCATCGCGCCTTTGGGCCGGCCGGTCGAGCCCGACGTGTAGATGATATACGCCAGGTGCTCGGGTGTCACGCCGCTGCACACCGGCGCGGTGCTCTCCTGCGCGATCTGTGCAGCCTGTGCGTCGAGCGCCACGATCTGCGCGTCAGTCGCGGGCAGCGCGCCAAGCAGGCGCTGCTGCGTGAGCAGCACGTGAGCTTGCGCATCCTCAAGCATAAAGCGCAATCGCTCGGGTGGGTAGGAAGGATCAAGCGGGACATAGCAGCCGCCGGCCTTGAGAATGCCCAGCAAGCCGACGACGAGATCCAGTGAGCGCTCTATGCAGATCGCCACGTGCGTCTCTGATCTGACACCCAGGGCGCGCAGATGATGCGCCAGCTGGTTGGCGCGGTCGTTGAGTGCCGCGTACGTCAGCGTCTCGCCCTCGAAGACGACAGCAGTCGCGGCCGGAGTGCGCGCCGCCTGCGCTTCGATCAGCGTATGCAGACACACATCCTGCGGATAGTTCGCCGCCGTCGCGTTCCACTCGACCAGCAGCTGGTGCCGCTCGGCCTCGGTCAGCAGCGGTAGATCGCCGATTCGCTGCTCGGGATCGGCGGCGAGACCGGCAAGCAGTGTCTGGAAGTGGCCGATCATCCGCTCGATCGTCGTCCGGTCGAACAGATCGGTGTTGTACTCCAGCGCGCCGGCCAGACCATTCGCCTGCTCCGTGATCGACAGCGTCAGATCGAACTTGGCCGTATTGCTGGCAACAGCGATCGGTTGGAGTGCCAGGCCGGGCAGCTCCACGACCTCGGCGGGTGCATTCTGGAGCACCAGCACAACCTGGAACAGCGGGCTGCGACTCAGGTCGCGCGTCGGCTGAATAGCCTCAACCAGCCGCTCGAAGGGCAGATCCTGATGGGCGAACGCGTCCAGCGCCACCTGTCGTACCCGGCGCAGCAGCTCGACAAACGTTGGATTGCCTGAAAGGTCGGTTCGCAGCACCAGTGTGTTCACGAACATGCCGATCAGTCCGTCCAGCTCTGGGCGCGTGCGGTTAGCGATCGGCGAGCCGACCAGAATATCGTCCTGGCCGCTGTAGCGGAACAGCAGTGTTTGGAATGCCGCCAGCAGCGTCATAAACAGCGTTGCGCCCTCGCGCTTGCTGAGCGTGTTGAGCGCCTGACTCAGCACAGGCGGCATATCCAGCGGCAGTGTTGCGCCGCGAAAGGTTTGTCGCAGCGGACGTGGCCGATCAGTCGGCAGCTCAAGCGCGGCCGGGGCACCTTTGAGCTGCTGCTGCCAGCACGCCAGCTGCTGATCCAAAACCTGATCTTGCAGCCACTGGCGCTGCCACACGGCAAAATCAACATACTGGATCGGCAGCTCGGGCAAGCGGGTACCATGCCCAGAGGGCACCCGGTGTGGCCGGCCGTCGGCAAAAGCCAGGTAAAGCGTCGCAAGCTCACGGATCATGACGCCGATCGACCAGCCGTCGGAAATGATGTGATGCATGGTGAAGAGCACCACATGTTCCGTTGCCTCTAGCTGCAACAGCGTGACGCGCAGCAGCGGGCCGCGCCTGAGATCGAAAGGTTGCAGGGCATCCTTGCCGGCTAGCTCCTGCGCTGTCGCTTCGCGCTCGGCTGCGGGGAGGTGGCGCAGATCGATAAATCGGATGTCAATCGGCGCCGGTGGCGCGATAACCTGCACGGGCTGCTGGTCTACAGTTGCGAAGGTGGTTCGCAGCACCGCGTGGCGCTCCGCAATCGCGTCGAAGCTGCGCTGAAGTGCGCTGGTGTCGAGCCGGCCGGTGAGGCGTACAGCGGATATGATGTTGTAGAGCGGGCTGTTCGGCTCCAGCTGATCCAGGAACCACAGCCGCTGCTGGGCAAACGACAGCGGCAACCTGTCGTCGTGCGGCGCTCGCCGAATGGGCGTGTGCTCGGCCTGTGTCGCCGTCGCGGCCTCCCGGAGCAAGACCAGCACCTCGGCTTTATGCTCGGCCAGCATGGCGCGTAGCTCGTCGGTGAGCGCCCCTTTCGGCGCCTGAAAGCGCAGCCGGTCGCCCTCAGCCCACAGCGTAATGTTCAGCTCACGCAGCCGATCCAGCAGCTCGATGATCGTCATAGTTCGCCTTCTTCTATCGACTCGTCAGCGGCGACTATCGCATCGTCGCGTCGGGCCAGCCAGCGCATCCGATCGATGACGGAGGCCACGCCGGCGACGGTGGGCGCCGCAAACAGATGGCGGATCGGTAGATCGACCTGGAACGTGGAGCGTAGCTGGGCGATCAGCTGGGTAGCGAGCAGCGAGTGACCACCCAGCTCGAAAAAGTTATCGTGGAGGCCGACCTGGTCGAGCTTGAGCACGTCGAGCCAGAGCGCGGCGACCTGCTGCTCGGTGGCGGTGCGTGGTGCGACGAAGGCGTCTTCCAGCTGTCGCTGACGGTCAGGCACGGGCAGCGCGCGCCGATCCACCTTGCCGCTGACGGTAAGTGGCAGCCGCTCCAGCGTCAGAAAGGCGGTGGGAATCATGTAATCCGGGAGCTTACCCAGCAAGAAGTTGCGCAGCTCCCTGGTTGTCGGTGCGTGGCTCGGCTGCGGGATGATATATGCCACCAGCTGTCTGTCGCCGAGTGTATCTTCGCGGGCCATGACCACCGCATCGCTGACGGCGGCGCTTTGACGCAGCGCGGCCTCGATCTCGCCGACTTCGATGCGGAAGCCGCGCACCTTGACCTGTTTGTCGACGCGGCCCAGAAACGCGATCGCGCCGTCGGGCAGCCAGCGGACCAGATCGCCCGTGCGGTAGAGCCGTGTTCCGGGATGGGTGCTGAACGGATCAGGGATGAACTGCTGGGCGGTGAGATCCGGCCGATTGAGGTAGCCGCGCGCCAGGCTCGCGCCGCCGAGATACAGTTCGCCCGGCACGCCCACCGGCACCGGAGTCAGATGCCGATCGAGCACATAGGCTGTCAAGTTATGCAGCGGACGGCCGATCGGCACGTCGCGGAGATCGCTCGCGGTCGACTGAGGCGGGACCGGAAACATGGTCGCAACGACGGTGGCTTCGGTGGGGCCGTAGCTGTTGATCAGCTGGACCAGCGGCGCGGTCTGCTGCCACTGCGCGACGCGCTCGGGCATTACTCGTTCACCGCCGATAATCATTATTCGCAAACATTCAGACAACACCAGATTGTCGGCATTCAGGCGGGCGACCAGCTCATGCCAGAAGGCGGTGGGCAAGCTGAGCACGCTGATGCGCCAGGCGTCACACAGGCGCAGGAAGGTGGCGATCGTCTCGATCATCGGCTCGTTGCGCAGCACGAGCGTCGCGCCGCTGATCAGCGTGGTATAGATCTCCTCGGCGCTGGCGTCGAAGTTGATCGAGGCGAACTGCAACACGCGATCGCTGCTCGTGATGCCATACGCTTCTCGCGCGGCCTCGGTGTAATTGACCAGCGACCGATGCTCGATCAGCACGCCCTTCGGCTGCCCGAGTGAGCCCGAGGTATAGATCACGTAGGCCAGCTGCTGCGGTCCGAGATCGGACGTCGGGTTGATGGTAGGCTGCCGGCGGATCTGGTCCGCATCGGCCAGGAGATCGACCACCGAGCCGGCGAACCAGGCCGTCACGGCGTCGGCAGGCGTCATCTGGCGGGTCAGCAGCAGCCGCACGTGCGCATCTGCGACCATGAACTGGAGCCGATCGATGGGATAGTGCGGATCGAGAGGAAGGTAAGCCGCACCCGCCTTGAGCACGCCCAGCACGCCCACGATCTGCTCCACCGAGCGCTCGACACACAGGCCGATGCGCTCCTCGGGCTGCACACCCAGCGTGCGCAGATGATGCGCCAGCTGATTCGCCCGCTGGTTCAGCTCAGCGTAAGTCAGCTGAGCATCTTCGAACACCAGCGCGATCGCGTCGGGCGTGCGCTCCACCTGCGCCTCGAACAGGTGATGGATGCAAGCGGTTTCCGTCAGCGGCCGGGGTGTCTCGTTCCAGGCCAGGATC
>DASWTQ010000726.1:0-3218 GCA_036402055.1 Herpetosiphonaceae bacterium | reverse complement strand
AGAGGTACGATCATGGCTGAGCGTGTCGGGTTTATTGGGCTGGGAATCATGGGCCGAGGTATGGCTCATAATCTCCTCAAAGCCGGCTTTGATCTGCGGGTTTGGAACCGAACGGCCAGCCGCGCGGATGAGCTGGTGCAGGCGGGCGCGATCGCGGCAAGTACGCCGGCCGAGCTAGCCGCCGAGAGCGATGTGGTAATTGTCTGCGTGAGCGATACGCCGGATGTGGTCGAGGTGATCCTTGGCGAGCAGGGCGTGATCCAGGGTGCGCAATCCGGCACGCTTGTGATCGATATGAGCACCATCAGTCCGCAGACCACGCAGGAGATCGCGGCTAAGCTGAACGATAAGGGCATTCACATGCTGGATGCTCCGGTCAGCGGCGGCAGCGAGGGCGCGGCGCGCGGCACGTTGAGCATCATGGTCGGCGGCGACGCGGCGCAGCTTGAGCGGGCCATGCCGCTGCTGCAAGCGATGGGCAAGACGATCACTCACGTCGGCGGTACCGGCAGCGGCCAGACCGTCAAGCTGGTGAATCAGATCCTGGTGGTCGGCAATGCGCTGGCCATGAGCGAGGCGCTGCTGTTCGCGCAGGCGGGCGGCGTCGATCTCCAGCGCGCCTTCGACGCGGTCAGCCAGGGCGCGGCCGGCAGCTGGATGCTGAGCAATCGCGGCCCGCAGATTCTGGCCCGCGACTGGCGTCCAGGTTTTACGATCGATCTCCAGCAAAAAGATCTGCGCCTGGTGCTGGCCGCCGCCGATCAGATGGGCGTGCCGGTGCTGGCAACTGGCCTGATCTCGAATCTGTATCGTACGTTGCAAGCGCGAGATCTTGGCTCGGAAGGCAATCACGCGCTGATCAAGGCCCTGGAAGCGCTGGCCGGCTTCGAGGTTGGCCAGTCAAACGATGCGGCGGACTGAGGCCACTTCGCAACATATCAGGAGCATAAAAAACCACCCGCCTCAATGCGAGCCGGGTGGTTTCGTTGAATGCGGATGCTAGTCGAGATACTTGTAGGCCGGCAGCGTCAAGAACTCGACAAACTCATCGCTGGTGGTGATGGTGTCGAAGATCTCGCTGGCGAGCTGGTAGTGGCGCTGCGCGTACTGCTCGTCGCCGACCTGCGCGCGGATCTTGTCCAGCTCCTCGGCTAGCAGCTGGCGGAACAGCTCAACCGTTACGCTCCGACCATCGGTCAGAATGCCTTTGGGATGGCGAATCCACTGCCAGACCTGCGCGCGCGAGATCTCGCAGGTGGCCGCGTCTTCCATCAGGTTGTTGATCGGCACTGCGCCCGAGCCGCCCAGCCAGGCCGCGAGATATTGCACGCCGACGCTGATGTTCGTGCGCAGTCCGGCCTCGGTGATCGTACCCTCGGGAACTTTGAGCAGATCGGCGGCGGTCACACGCACATCGTCGCGTGTCCTGTCGATCTGGTTCGGCTGCGGCATCTCGCGATCGAAGACCTCCAGCGCGACCGGCACCAGCCCCGGATGGGCAACCCACGTGCCGTCGTGGCCGTCGCTGGCCTCGCGCTGCTTATCGACGCGCACCTGCTCAAAGGCGCGCTCGTTGGCCCCGGGATCGTTCTTCACCGGAATGAACGCCGACATACCGCCGACGGCGTGAGCTTTGCGGCGGTGGCAGGTCTGGATCGCCAGCAGCGAGTAGGATCGCATAAAATGTGTGGTCATCGTCACCTGCGCGCGATCAGGCAGGATCACGTCAGGCTGGTTGCGCAGCTTTTTGATGTAGCTAAAAATATAATCCCAGCGTCCGCAGTTCAGCCCCGCCGAATGATCGCGCAGCTCGTACAAGATCTCGTCCATCTCGAAGGCTGCTAGAATCGTCTCGATCAGCACGGTCGCCCGGATCGTGCCCTGAGGCAGGCCAAGCTCCTGCTGCGCCAGCACAAACAGATCGTTCCAGAGCCGCGCCTCAAGATGGCTTTCCAGCTTGGGCAGGTAGAAATACGGCCCGCTGCCTTTGGCGACCAGCGCCTTCGCATTGTGGAACATGTAGAGCCCAAAGTCGAGCACGCCGCCGGGCACCGGCTGATCGTCGACCAGCACATGTTTGTCGTGGAGATGCCAGCCGCGCGGCCGTACCAGCAGCGTCGCGATCGTTTCTTTGAGCTTATAGCTTTTGCCCTCGGGACTCACGAAATCGATCGTGCCGTTGATCGCGTCGCGCAGATTGATCTGGCCCTGGATCGTGTTCTCCCAGTTGGGCGCGTTGGCATCCTCAAAATCGGCCATGAAGACCTTCGCGCCGGAGTTGAGCGCGTTGATGATCATTTTGCGATCGACAGGCCCGGTAATCTCCACCCGTCGATCCTGAAGGTCGGCCGGAATCGGCGCGATCGTCCAGTCGCCCTGGCGAATTTCGGCGGTCTCAGGCAGAAAATCGGGCAGCACGCCGGCGTCGATCGCTTGCTGGCGCTCCTGGCGGCGCTCCAAAAGTGATCGGCGGGTTGCGGCACAGGCTCGAACCAGAGTTGCTACAAAATTGAGCGCTTCCGGTGTCAGAATTTCTGCAAAGGTCGCGGAGACCGGTGCTGTCACTGTTATTCCTGGGCCATAGGTTTGAAGCGGTGAATGAGCCATGCTGATGCGCTCCCTTCTGTTTATCAGGCGCTGTCCTGGAGTTGCAAGCTCACGACTGGCGATGCGATCTCAGGCGCGGCTGCTCACTGGCATGCCAATCATAGCGCCAATTGGATGAGTTGTCACATGCTGGGTCGCCCTGGAGGCGCTCTGGAGGCCGTTAAAAAAGGACACAACAGCGATCGCTTCATCGCCGTTGTGTCTTGGAGCCGGTAAGCTAATGTGCCAGTGCTGGCTTAGAAGCCGGATCGGTCGCGGTCGCTGCCGCCCATTGATGACGAGCCGCTGCCGCCACCCATCGACGAGCCGGAGCTACCCATCGACGACGAGCCGCCGCCCATGCCGCTGCCGCCACCCATCGACGACGAGCCGGAGCCGCCCATGCTGCCGCCGCCCATCGACGACGAGCCGGAGCCGCCCATCGACGACGAGCTGCCGCCGCCGACAGCGCGACTCATTCCGCCCTGATTGCCGAGAAGTTGACCGAGGTGTTGTTGGAGCATTTGGATATGCTGTTCGTCTTGGCGGCGGATCTGCTGTAGTAAGTTGCCGATCTCCTGGTTGCCCTGCGCGTCGCGCTGGTACTTGTCGTATGCCTCCAGACCTTTCGA
>DASWTQ010000725.1:0-2033 GCA_036402055.1 Herpetosiphonaceae bacterium | reverse complement strand
GAAACCTACATTGGGCCGTGGCTTCCCGAGCCGCTTGTCGTCAACACAGCGGACCCCAGCGCCGTGCCCGACGACGCCGACTCGATGTCATTCGCGTTTTTGCTGCTGCTTGAGCGCCTCACACCGCTGGAGCGCGCCGTGCTGATTCTCCACGACGTGTTCGACTACACCTACCGCGAGATCGGAGCGATGCTCGACGCGGACCCGGCGTACTGCCGGCAGCTCGGCCATCGCGCCCGGCAGCACGTCGCCCTGGATCGGACGCGCTTTCCTGCCGCTCCCGAACAAGCAACCCAGGCCGCGCAGCGCTTCCTGCGTGCATCGACAGACGGCGATATGCAAAGCCTGCTCGACCTGTTTGTCGCCGATATTACCCTGTACAGTGATGGCGGAGGGAAGGTGCTTGCAGCGCGCAATCCGATCTACGGCGCCGATCGCGTCGCGCGCTTCTTCGTCAATGTGCGGCGCAAAACGCAGGACGATGCGGCGCGCACGCATCGCATAGCGCTGGTCAACGGGCGTAGCGGGCTGATCGTCGAGGTTGCCGGGCAGGTGAACCGCGTGTACTCGTTCGATGTCGATCGCGACGGGCGGATTCGTACGATCTACTGCCTGCTGAATCCTGACAAACTGCATCGCTGTACGCCCGGCGAAGCAGAACATCCCGCGCCAGGAGTATGAGAGCGTTAGGGCCGCGCTGATACGACGCGCGGCCTGTCCGATCCTTATGTTTCCTCAGACTGGCTAGCCGCAGCGTACAATGCCTGGATCAGCTCAACTGTCGCCACGTTGACATCGAGATCCGGCCGCAAGCTCTGGCGCTGCCGCACGCTGTCAAGGAAAAACGCGATCTGGTCACGATAGGGTTGCAGCAGATCGGGAGTGCTCGGCGGTGTTTCCTCGACGGGCTTTCCATCGATCCACAGTTGCAGCGGCTGCACTGGACGCACCCCCGATGGACTAAAGCCGAAGACCGTTTCCAGCCTGGCCAGGCCACGGGTGCCGTAGACATGCAGATACGTCTGATCGAAGGGGACCGCACAGGCCCAGCTCGTCTCTACAAAAAGATTGAACGATCCGCTACAGACCACAAAGCCGCTGGCGCTGATCTCAACATCGTTAACGCCGGTCTCGGCGCTGCTGGAGGGAACGTACCAGCTGCCCTCAGCCGTCATCGTAGCCGTGCGGTCGAGCGTGCAGCTCACATCGAGGACCGGACCCGGCCGTGCGATCCAGAGCGCCAGATCCAACACATGCGAGCCGAGATCGGTCAGTGCGCCACCACCGGCGAGCGCCCGGTTGGTAAACCAGGTGCCGCTGCCCGGAATCCCGCTGCGGCGCAGCCACCCACAGCGGATTGAGCGGATGTCGCCAAGCTCGCCGCGCTCCACTGCCTGGCGCAGCGCCACAACCTCGGGCCGGAAACGATTAGGGAAGCCGATCATCAGCTCACGATTGGCCCGGATCGCTGCCGCGCGCATGGCTGCCGCATCCGCACTGCTGGTCGCCATCGGCTTTTCGCACAGCACATGCAGCCCGGCCTCTAGTGCCGCAATGCTCATCGGCGCGTGCAGGTAGTTGGGGCAGGCCACCACCGCAATATCTAGCTCCAGCGCCAGCAGCTGTTCGACGTGGGCGCAGGCATGGGGAATGTTGAACTGGCTGGCGAGCGCTTCCGCGCGACTGAGCTGCGGATCGAACACACCGGCCACCGTCACGTCGGGCATCGCGCACAGCAGCGGCAGATGAGCCCGCTCAACGATTTTTCCGGCCCCGATCATCCCGATCCGCAGCGGCGGCTGTGCTGCGAAACTACGACTCACGTCCATCGCTCCTCACCAGTGATTGCAGCACCGCGCGCAGCGTCGGCGGCGGCACCTGCGCCTCATCGACGATCTCGACCTGGCCCAGCGCACGCGGCAAAATCCAGCGCAGACGACCATGCTGCTGCTTTTTATCGCCGCGCATCGCCGCGATGATCTGCTCGGGCGTGTAGCCAGGAATCGTCGTGGGCAGATTGAGCGCGACTAATG
>DASWTQ010000724.1:0-22161 GCA_036402055.1 Herpetosiphonaceae bacterium | reverse complement strand
AATACGCCGACCAACACGCCGACCAACACACCGACCAACACATCGACGCCGACGATCACGCCGACGCCGACCAATACGCCCACGATCACGATTACACCGACGAGCACCAGCACGTCGACGCCAACGCTCACACCGACGCCGACGAGCACACCGACGATCACGCCGACCACGGTGCCGACGACGTACAAGCAGTACATTCCGATCGCGGCGGCCTGGCCTGAGCTGGTAGCATCGGTGCGGGTGGAGCCCAGCAAGTCGACGTTTGCGGCCGGTGAGCCGGTCAGGATCATTGCGACGATCACCAACCTCGGCACAACGACGTCGCCGCCGGTCTGGGCCGACCTGTTCATCAACCCGTCGTCGCCGCCGACCAGGGCCAACATTCGCTGGAACGATGCATGCGGCATGAATCCATGCTTTGGTATCGCCTGGGAGGTGCCGTCGATCGCGCCGGGACAGAGCATCACGCTGACCTCAGATCCGGGTAACTTTGGCGAGCGCTACTCGGTCTGGCCGGGCTGGTTCGCCGCAGGGACGAGAGATCTGTACCTCTACGTCGATAGCTGGAATCCAGGCGTTGCTACGGGCGGCTCCCCGGAAGAAAACGAGACCAATAATCGCGCTGAGCTGCACGGGCTGCAAGTAACCGGCTCGAATCCGCAGGTCACGCGTGATACGGGCGACGTGCAGAAACGTCCAGTTCGCTAAACGACGGTCTTAGGATGGGTGCGCTGTTTGGTCAGCGCGCCCATCTGCTATAGTATGAAGTAAAGCTCAGGGTTTGGAATGCTTCAGCACGCTGCCTTTGCTCCGGGCAGCAAGCCCAGGCCCAGCCGAGCAGCCGCTTCTCTTAGGATGGAGTATTTCGGAGGAACAGAGACGCATGATCCGACCCTACATTCGCGCCTTGCTTGTGCGTACAGGACTCTTTGTTATGATCGGTCTGGCCCTCCAGATCGCCGCCGTGCAGCCGGCGCGAGCGCAAACGCCGCCCCGCCCAACGATCGAGCCAACTGCAACGCCAACGCCGACCAGCGTACCCGTGAGCACCCCAACGGCGACAATCGTCCCGACAGCGCCGCCTAAAGATGACAAGCCAGACCCGACAGATACACCTGCCGGACGCATCATCGGCACTGTGATCGATCTGACGACCAATGCGCCGGCACCAGGCATCACGGTTGCGATCGGCGATGCCACGGTGAAGACCGATGCTAACGGCAACTATCAGAGCGCAGAGCTGGCGGCTGGCAGCTATCGTGTGGCGCTGGTGCTGACTGCGGCTCAGGGCACGCCCGCGCAGGAGCCGATCGTGGTTGCGCTGGCGGCAGGGCAGACGGCGGTTCAGCATCTGGCCTTCCGCAGCCCGGTCGCCGCGACGGCCACCGCGTTGCCAACAGCTACCGCGCCCGCTGCTCCGACGACGATTCCGCCGACGGCCGTACCAACCAGCCGGCCGACCGCTCCGGTCACGCTGCCGGAGACTGGCAGCAGCGCGCAGCCGACGAGCCTTTCAACCGGCGTTGTCGGCATGATCGTGCTGCTGCTTGGCGTCAGCATCTGGGGCCTGACTGAGCGATCGCGCCGCAGAGCCGTGAAAGCTCGCTCGCGCTAGTCGTCCTTTTCGCAAGCAGATCGCAAAGAAACCGTCGAAGCTGTGACGCTCGGCGGTTTCTTCTTGTGTCGGCAGCGGATCTGCTGTGCTGCTCAGCGCCGCCCGCGCAGGGCCACGATCCAGCCTCCGATCAAAAGCACTTCACCCAGCGCGTCCAGCAGGTAGATCGGTGAGATGCGACGCCTGGCGACATAGACCACATCGATCGCGGTGAGCGTGGCCGCGCTGCCGATCCCGAGCAACGGCAGCTCCGGCCCCATGCTGCGGCGTAGGCCCGCCATCGTCAGCGCCGCGCCAACTACGGTGATCAGCAGCCCAACGGTTTTAACAAGCCACAGATCGGTTTTGGGGCCAGTCACTTTCTGGAACGTGTCGATACTGACCAGCGGCCAGATGCCGGTCGGGATGTAGTAGAGCGCCTGGGCCAGGGCGACGATCCGCAGCAGCGGTGAGGCCGGCACTTCAGAGGTGCCTGGCTCGATCAATGGGCGAGCTTCAGCGCGTTCGATCATGCATTCCTCGCGGGAGCAATGGTTTGTAGGAATCGAAAGCGGCCGGAATTTGCTCCCCACGATTCCGACCGCTTCCAGGAGGCTCCACATGGCTTGTTCGCACTATATGCTTTAGCAACATGTATGCCAGACGAAAGCACTTTTGCCGATCCAGATTCCTGAATCATGCAATACCTGGCTGCTCAATATTTCTCCGCTGCTGGACACGCTTGGTAGTATAGTGTGGCATGTGCCTCGTGATCGGCAAGATCGCCGGCACGTCGCCACCAACCAAAGCCATGAGCATACCTGGAGCTGTGCGATGAAAACGACCTTTACGACAACTGTGGAGCAGGCAGAAGGCAAGCAAGCGACCGGTCTGCGCGTACCGGCTGAGGCCGTGAGATCATTCGGAACCCATAAGCGGCCCAAAGTTGTGGTGCATCTGAATGGCTATGCATATCGCAGCACCGTCGCGGCGTACGGCGATGTATTTATGCTGCCGCTCAGCGCGGAACATCGGACAGCGGCCGGGCTCAAGGCCGGTGATCAGGTGGAGGTCACGCTTGAGCTTGATAGCGAGCCCCGCACCGTCGAGATCCCTGACGATCTAGCGGCGGCGCTTGCCGAGCATGAGGGCGCTCCGGCGGCGTTCGACGGCCTGTCCTACTCACAGCGCAAGGAGTATGTGCGGCAGGTCGAGTCCGCCAAAGCTCAGGAGACCCGCGAGCGGCGGATCGCCGGCATCGTCGCCAAGCTCAGCGGCAAGTAGCGCTGCCAGGCGTAGCGCATATCTCCGGCTTGTCGGCGACTAGTCCAGCCATGCTTGCACGCGTGCCGGCCACAACGGCGCAGCAGGCACGCGTGTAATCTATCTTGGCGAGGCTAGCTGCTGCTGCACAATCCGGTTATCGTTCCAGTTCTGGGCGTTGACCTGCACGACGAAATAGCCGACCGACTGCGGATCGCCGTTCTGGTTGAAGCGATAGTTGCCGCTGATGCCCTGGAACGGCGGCAGCGTGCGCATCGCCTCCATCACCTGCTCACGCGTCGGGAAGCGACCGCTGGAGCGGGCCGCACGCGCGATGGCCTGGATACAGATCGTGGTGGCATCGTAGCTTTCGGGTGAGAACGGCGGCGCGTCCTGGCCGAATGCCATCTTGTAGTCTTCGGCGAACTTCCGGGCCTGCGGAAATTCTTTGACCGGAGCGGCAACCGTTGTGAAGTGCATGCCGTTGACTGTTTCGCCGGCGAGACTCGCCAGCTCCGGATTATCCAGGCTATCTGAGCCCAGGAATTGCGCCCCGATGCCACGTTCGCGCGCCTGTTTGAAGAACACGCCCGCCCGATTGTATGAGCCCGCGAAGTAGATCACGTCGGGATTGACCGACTGGATCTCGTCCAGCAGCGGCGTAAAATCGATGGTCTGCTGCGTATCATCGTACGACTGAAACCCTGCCACGGTGACGCCGTTGGCCTGCATATCCTGCCGAAAGAACTCGGCGATGCCGCGCCCATACTGCGTATCATCGTGAATGATGTAGGGCCGCTGATTTTTCAAGACATCCCGGCTAAACCGCGCGGCGACTGCGCCCTGAACATCATCACGGCCAACCACGCGCCAGACAGTATCGTTACTGTCGGTGACCTGCGGATTGGTGCTGCCGGGCGAGATCTGCACCAGATTCGCCGCCGCGTAGATCGGCTGGGTGGCCAGCGTCACGCCCGAATTGTAGCTCCCGACGACACACAGCGCTGCCGGGTCGGCCACGATCGCCTCGGCATTGGCCTTGCCTTGATCGGGCAGCGCCCGGTCGTCGAAGGGCATAAACTCCACCTTAAAGCCGAGATCGGTCAGCGGCCGGTTTTGCTGAAGGATCGACAGCTCCGAGCCATGCAGCAGGCCCGTACCTAACGTTCCCCACTCGCCGGTGATCGGGCTTTGCAGCGCGATCCGGATCGTATTGGGCGCGGCTGGTGGCAGCACTGGCGGCGGCACGATCGCGACGGCCGGATCTTGGGTTGGCTCGGCTGTCGGCTCGGCTGTTGGCGACTCGGTCGGCTCGGCTGTCGGCTCGACTGTTGGCGACTCGGTCGGCTCCGGTGACGGGCTTGGCGCGGAGCTGGCAAGCTCGGCTGTGGGTGAGGCGGCGACACTCGCAGCCGGATCGCTCGGCAGCGCCCCGATGGCCTGCGCGCTCGTAGTGCTCGTCGGGGAGGGAGCGCTCACCACGTCGGGCGAAGCTCCACGGCCCTGCCAGCGCCAGAATGTCCAGACGCAGCCTAAGAGCAGGAGCGCCGCCACCGGAATCGCCCAGCGCATCCACGCCGGCCGACCTGTGCGCGCTCCCTCGCGGGGTGCTGTGGCGGCTGGTGTAACACGCGCCTTGGAAGAGCGCGGAGCCACCACTGGCACGGGCTGTGCGTTCGGCTGCACGGCTGCCTCGAAAGCCTCTTGCATCTCAGCCGCCGAAAAGTAGCGATCCTGTGGCTCAAGATTCAGCCCTTTGGCCAGGACCTGACTCACCGCCGCGCTGACTGTGGGCTCAGCCACATGCGCAGGAATCAGCGGATCGCTGCGCTCTTTCTGGTACACCTCCAGCCAGCGCACATTCGCCGGCGCTGGCGGTCTGCCGGTCAGCAGGTGGTAGACCGTAGCCGAAAGACTATACAGATCGCTTTCGGGCAGGAGCAAGCCGGTGCTGTGCTCAGGCGAGATATATTGCCGCGAGTCTGAGCTTGACAGTGCGGCGCCGTTCAGACCAGTCGAGATGCCGAAATCAACCAAAAAGATCGTGCCATTGGAGAGAATGAGATTAGCCGGCTTGATGTCGCCGTGCATCACCGGAGGCGTGCGGCTATGCAGATACTCCAGCGCATCCAGGATTTGCACCACCCAGGAGCGGATCTCGTCTACCGAGAACTGCTGCCTGGTGCTCAGCAGCTGATCGAGCCTGGAGCCATCGATATAGTCCATCACGAAAAACTGAAGGTGGCTTTCCTCAAAGACCTCGATCGCCGACGGCAGATTGGGATGACGTAATTTAGCCAGGAGCTTGGCCTCCTGGAGAAACCGCTCGCCCGGCAGCGTGTCGCCATTTTGTTTGATGGCAACCGTCCGGTCCAGGTTTTCATCGAAGGCCTCGTAGACGCAGCCTGTCCCACCATGGGAGATCACCCGCTTGATACGGTACCGTCGACGGATTAATGTATCGGGAGGCAGTTCTAGCATACGGCATCTCTCCTGATCGATGGGGGATGATCGCTAACCTCTTTCTCGATAGCACACCTGGAGCACGTCAGGGCGGGATGAAGCGTACTCAGCAAGCTGAACGCTCACAAGGTACCGGCACGCCGGCATCGGCAGCGTCCGATGGTAAAGCTTAGCTGTTCAGCGCTTCTGTATCCAAGTATGCATCCGAATTCATCATCGCGACGATCTTGTACTGGCTAACCGCCGTGCCACACCTGTTCGTTGCACCGGCCCGAGCACTATCGCCGTACGTTCGCTGTCGGCGTTACAAGGGGAGACCCTGCCGTGTTCAGTGCAAGCTCTGTGCCTGCATCACGAACTATGCCAGGCAAAAAATATTAACTTCTTCAGCTATTGCCGCAGCGAATAGATCGATCAGGAGAGGCACGGCGATGCCGTGCCCTGAAAACCTGTAACCAGCCTCAGGAGCGCCGCGCTACTTCAGCGTTACCGGCAAACGTTGCAACCGATGCATCAGTGGCCGCTCGACATAGCGAATCGCGGAGGACGGCACAGCCAGTCGCAGGTTGGGGTAGCGCGCAACCAGCGTGCCCAGCGCAATCTGCCCTTCCAGCCGCGCCAGCGGCGCACCCAGGCAGAAATGAATCCCGTGACCAAAGCCAAGATGCTTGTTAGGCGTGCGCGCAATATCGAAAGTATCAGGGTTCTCGAAAACACGCTCATCACGGTTCGCCGACGCCAGCAGCGGCATCACCATCGCACCTTTCGGGATCGTGACGTCGCCCAGCGTGACCGCTTCGACCGTGTAGCAGGGCTTGGTCGATGCGACCGGGCTGTTGAAGCGCAAGATCTCCTCGACCGCCGAGCCGATCAGATCGGGCTGTTGGCGCAGGCGAGCCAGCTGATCTGGATGCGACAGCAGCTCATAGGTGCCGTTTCCAATCAGATTAATCGTTGTTTCATAGCCGGCAATCAGCAGCAGGATCGTCATCGAGACCAGCTCGTCTTCGCTCAACTGTTGCCCGGCATCTTCTGCCTGGATCAGCGCGGTCAGTAAATCGTCGCCTGGAGCGGCCCGGCGCTTGGCGATCAGGTTGCGAATAAACGCCTCGATGGCGCGCATGTCGAGATATAGGCCGACCATGTTGCGCAGGCTCAGGCTGCGCGTAAAGACTCCCGTCCACTGCCGAAAGGCCGCGCGATCCACCTCGGGAACACCCAGCAGCTCGGCGATCACCGTCACCGGGATCGGCTGCGCATAGGCCATCAGCAGATCGACACTTTCCTGCTGCTCCGCGCGATCGAGCAGCTCGTTGGCCAGCGACTCGATGCGTCCGGCCAGACGCGCGACGGTGCGTGGTGTGAACGCCTGGTGGACCAGTGTGCGCAGCCGGCGATGGTCCGGCTCATCGGCCAGAATCATGCTCTGGGTCATCGCCGCAAAAGCCTTGGGCAGCGGAATCGGTGTGCGGCGGGGCTTGCCGGTGGCCGTGGTACGATTGCGCACAAAGCGTGGGTCTTTCAGCATGTGCAGCACATCGTCGTAGCGCGCGAGGACGTACATCTGCATCAACCGGCCCATCCTGGCCTTGCTGACCGGCGCGTGATCGCGCAGCCAACGATAATAAGTGTACTCCTTCCGCAGAAAGTCAGCTGAATTAATATTGATCGGCTGTGTGGTATACATGATCGTGCTCCTGAAACCGGTGGGTGGTTAAAGCCGCGCCCACCAATGATCGGCCTATACAAGCATGAGCATCTTTATCCAGAGGTTGGTATTGCGATCGAAATTGAGCAGATCAAGGTGGTGGACTATGCGTGCGTGGTACACCGTGCTCGGCAAGCAGCACCGTGCCAGCCGTCCCTGGAGCAAGGAAGCTGTAGGCGAGCTTAGCATTGCGGATCGCGGTGGGAGAGAGACGAAACGTGTGGGCGATGAAGCGGCTGGGAGTGGGCATTGTCGGCTGCCTTACACAGGTCGTCCCGGCGCCAGCCAGGCAACTCGCCAGGCGCTAGAACGACGATCGTGACCGGCGCACAACAAAGCGCCGGTATCTGCCGACCAGACTTCCCGGCGCTCCCTAAATCGCTACGTTTAGTATAGCACAGCCACACAGCCAAGCGCTAGATGGACATGATACCGCTTAGCTGTTAAGCCTGGGCTAAGCAGCCCTGGCTCCGGTGTAGACCACCTCGATCAGAATGCGATCCGGCGACTCGAACATCACCTGGTAATAGGTGTGCTCCTCGCTCTGGCTAAACTCCGGCCGGTGCCGGGGCGTCTCGAAGAGCGGCTGGACGCCGTGCTCCGTCAAATACGCCACGACCGCATCGACATCTGCCTGTGATGCCGCGCCCAGCGCCAGATGATTCATGCCCGGCCCGTCGTAGTCGTTGCCGACCGCCTTGCTCTGGCCGACAAACCACAGACTCACGCCGTTGGTATCGATCACACCAAGCATTCCATCGGCGGCGTAGAGCGTCTGCCAGCCCAGGAACATCAGCAGCTCTGTGTAGAACGGAAGGTGATCAGGTTGGACATTGAACTGAATGTGTGTGAGATGGGTTTGCATGAACGTTTTCCCTCCTTGAGACCATGCTGAGACGCGGCTACAGTAGAGCATCCGTTCTAATTTGTCAATTCACCGGCGCTTGGTGTATATCATAGGCAGAATGATTCCCCATGATACGAAAGGATACTCTGCATGAGAGTTGATCGATCTGCGACCTCAGCCGAACGCCCCGCAATCTACCAGCCGGATCTCCGCGATATGCTGACCCTCGACCAGCCGCAGGAGGTCCGGGTTTCGCCAGGTGGCAGCCGCGTGGCGATCAAGGTTCGCACAACCAGCTGGAACGCCAACCGCTACGACACGCTGTGCTACATCCATGAGCTGGACAGTGGCACGACGCGCCCGCTGACGCGAACCGGCTGTGTATCGCAGATGGAGTGGTTGGACGACCACACGCTGGCCGTGATCAAACAAGGGCCGGACGACGACGATACCGCACAGATCTGGCTGTACGAGGGGCTGCTCGGCGATGGCTGGCAGGTCACGGAGCACGAGCCGGGCGTCGAGTGGTTCAAGCCCTTCGCCGACGGCGTGATCTTTCTGGCGCGCCATCCCGAGCGCAAGGAGAACCAGAAGCGCAAGGATCGCTTCGGCACGTTTGTACACTTCGAGCAAGAGGTCAGCACCTCGGCGCTGTATTATGTCGGGCTGCCGGAGCTGCGCGAGCATGAGTTGCAGGTCCGCACGACGACTGAGGAGCAGGCGAAAAAGCTGGTGCGGCCGCAGATCGAGGTGAGCAAGCTGCTGCCCGAGATCCTGTCGATCCGCGAGGTGATCGAATCGCCGGCGGATGACGCGCTGTATCTCAACTGCTGGAAGCGCGACGATCTTGTCTCGTATCGCGACACGAGCAGCTACCAGATCCGGCTGCATCCGCGCTCCGCGCTGGCCGAACATATCCGCCGTGAGTCGGCGAAGAACGACAAAAAATCCGAGGCTGAGGCTGACTCAGCGACGGCGGATGACGCGCAGGAGGATGTGACCTATCTCGGCGAGATCGCACAGCTCCAATTGCCGCGCGGCGCTTCCGTAGCGGCGGTTTCTCCCGACGGCTCCAGGCTGCTGGTTGGACATCAAGGCCGTGACGAGCGCATGTACACCCACCGCGATCTGTGGCAGATCGACGTCTCAGTCGCGCTGGCCGCCTGCGATTCCGCCGAGTGTCTGGCCGCGATGCAGAACATCAGCGCGTCGTTCGATCGGCTGTTCATGGAGCAGTACTGGACCGAGCGCGGCATCTTCGCGTCGTATGTCGACGGCACCTGTATTCGGATCGCGCGCCTGGGAGCCGAGCAGGTAACACCGCTGGATCTGGAAGGCATCTTCCCGGCGATGGACTTTCATGCCAATCAGGCGGGCCAGATCGCGCTGATCGGCACCAATGCCCGCACGCTGCCCGAGGCGTATCTCGCCACGCCCACCGCCGACGAATCACAGTGGCAGGTGCGCCAGCTCAGCGATTTTGGCGCCGCCGCCAAAGAGTGGGACTGGGGGACAGTCGAGACGATCCGCTGGACTAGCAGGGATGGCACCGAGATCGAGGGCGTTCTGCGCAAGCCCAGCAACTTCGATCCGCATAAAAAGTATCCGCTGGTCTTTGTCGTCCACGGCGGCCCGATGTGGTTTTCGGCAGCCTACCTGCTGACCGGCTACGAGCGCAACTATTATCCGGCCGTGCAGCTCACGCACAAGGATGTGCTGGTGCTCAGCCCGAACTATCGCGGCTCGGTGGGCTATGGGCAGGCGTTTGCCGAGCTGAACGTGAATAATCTCGGCGTCGGCGATCTGTGGGACGTGGAGAGCGCGATCGATTATCTGGCCGAGCAGGGCTTTGTGGATACCGACAACGTCGGCTGTATGGGCTGGTCGCAGGGCGGGTATATCTCGGCCTTTGCGGGATTGCACTCAACCCGCTTCCGCGCGGTCTCGGTCGGCGCGGGCGTCTCCGACTGGTACACCTACCACATCAGCAACGATGTGCCGCATTTCACGCTGGATTATCTGTCGGGCTCGCCGTTCCGCAGCCGCGACCTGTACATCAAGACCGCGCCGATGAGCAACATCGCTCAGGCCAAAACGCCAACGCTGATCCAGCACGGCGAGGACGATCAGCGCGTGCCGCTCTCGAATGCGCTTGAGCTGTACCGTGGCCTGCGCGAGATGCAGGTTCCGACCGAGCTGTTCATCTATCCCGGCATGGGCCACCCGATCACCAAGCCGCGCGAGAATCACGCCGTGCTGCACCAGAACCTGACCTGGTTCAGCCACTACCTGCTGGGCGAAGAGCTGAAGCTGGAATAGCTCTAGAGCCGCTCAAGCACCGTGAGCAACGTCACATCGCCGACCAACGTATCACCGATCACCTTCGATTCGAATCGGGATCGAAGGTGATGGCTACTAGCTGAGGTAGAGATTGTATGGGCTGGTATCTTGAGTGGGGCAAGTATGCGATTGTTCTCGTGTATATCTGGTTTGGTATCGCCTACGGGGTGAGCGCGAAACAAAGCCGGCAGCGAGCAGCGTGGGCGGATAGCTTTGGCTGGTTCTTCGGGATCTATGTCCTGTGGATGATTTTCAGATCTAGCCTCGGCGAGTTCAACCCCATTATGACTGCGCTGTTTCTGTTCCTCGTTTGCTTGCCGCTGCTGCTGATGGTGTTTCATTTACTGCTCAAGGGCCGCGTGCATGGATATGCGCATCTCCACAATGTGCTGCTGTTTCGCTCGTCACAATACCCGCCATCACAACCGCACGAGGCGCGCTCCGCGATCGTCGTTATCGTGCTGCTGGCGCTGCTCGGCAGCGGTATCACGCTCGTCAGCACCGGCTTACAACCTTGCCACCTCCTGGATCGAGCCCTGACGATCAGCGGCTGCCGGCAAGCGTTGACGCTTCCATACCTGCTGCAAGAGCTTGCTTTTTCACAGGATGGGCAATATCTTGCCGCAACAGACCACGAATTACATGTCTGGCACAGCAGCACCGCGCAACGGCTGGCAACCCTGCCCAAGGACATCGACGCCAAAAGTGTAGCGATTGCGCCGAATAATCAATTGTTCGCCGTCGGCGGCTATCCCTTCTATGTCCAGCTACGATCGCTGGCGGACAACACGCTTGAGCGCAGGCTTACGATCGGCGACACCGCCGAGAGCCTGGCTTTCTCACCTGATGGCCGGCTGCTGAGCGCCGGCACCCGTGGCGCGATTTATGTCTGGGATGTAGCTAATAACAGAGAGCTACATCGACTCCCGGCGGTCGATGCGGTCTACAGTGTCGTTTTTGCGCCCAACGGCCGATTGATGGCCAGCGGCGGCTACGACGGCCAGGTGACGCTGTGGAGCGTGCCCGACTTCACTCAGCTCCATACCTTTAAAAGCAACACCAGCTATCAGCTGGCATTTTCTCACGATAGCCAGCTCCTGGCGGCTGCTCAATTCGGCGAGCGCGTAACGGTCTGGCGTGTATCGGATGATTATCAGCAAGAGTGGACGTTCAGCGACAGGCCGCCGCAGGACCCGGCAGAGGAAGAGCTGCCGTACGAGCCGATGTGGAGCGTTGCCTTCACGCCGGACAGCCAATATCTCGTCGGCGGCTCTGGCAGCGGCGCACTCCGTATCTTGCAGGCCGCGAATGGGCAGGTGCAAAACACGCTCCAGTTCGACGATCAGGTCCACAACGTCGCGATCTCACCCGATGGTGAAACCCTGGCAATTGGCCTGCGCGACAACACCGTGCGACTATGGCGCTGGTCGATGGCTCTTCCGGCCACTGAGTAAGACCCAAACCAGAGACTGCATCCGGCCTGTGTCACGCAGCTTATCACGGAGCTGTGCAGGCTGCGGGCGGCTGAAGATCGGCGTTCGGCGCGCTTGACGCTCGGCATATACTCTCGATCTGACAACATCGTCACAGCCGATCAAGACACCAGGGAGTTCAACATGCAACGTAACATCGTCAACCCGTGGCCGTGGCAAGATGCCTTTGGATTTGTGCAGGCCAATGTTGTCGAAGGCGGCAAGCGCACCGTCTACTGCGCGGGCCAGGCTTCCGTCAGCGATGACGGCCAGCCGCTGCACATGGGCGATCTCGCGGCGCAGATTCACCAGGCCTTCGATAATCTAGAGACCGTCTTGCGCGCCGCCGACATGAATCTGAGCCAGGTTGTGCGCCTGACCTACTACACCACCGACCTCGACGGGCTGCTAGCCAACTGGAACGTGATTCTGGAGCGGCTGAACCAGGGCCAGTGCAAGCCCGCGAGCAGCGTCCTCGGCGTGACCAGGCTGGCCTTCGATCTGATGATCGAGATCGAGGCGACCGCCGTGGAATAAAATCCTGCCGGTTCATCGCGCCGCAAGCAAGTTGTTAGGATGCCGACCCTGGCGTCGAAGGACGAGCCATGAGCGAAATTTATGTCCACGGCTACGATGCCCGCGAGAACGAGCGCCTGCAAGATCAGGCTGGAATCCTGGTCGATCTGCTGCACCACGACACGGCCTACCCGCCTGGCAGCAGCGTGCTTGAGGCCGGTTGCGGCGTGGGAGCGCAGACGATCACGCTGGCGCAGCGCAGCCCGCTGGCACACTTCACATCGATCGATCGCTCCGCCGAGTCGCTGGCCCAGGCCCGGCAGCGGATAGAAACGGCGGGCCTGACCAACGTCGAGTTTCAGCAGGCTGACATCTTCGCGCTGCCGTTCGCCGCCGAGTCCTTCGACCATATCTTTGTTTGTTTCGTGCTGGAACACCTGACGCGGCCGGTCGAGGCGTTGGTGGTTCTCAAGCGGCTGCTCAGGCCCGGCGGCACGATCACCGTGATCGAGGGCGACCACGGCACGACCTACTTCTATCCCAGGAGCGCAGCCGCCGACGCCGCGATCCAGAGCCTGGTCACGCTGCAAGCGCAGCAGATGGGCGGCAACGCGCTGATCGGCCGTCAGGTCTATCCGCTGCTGGTCGAGGCCGGCTTCGAGGCGGTGCGAGCGTCGCCGCGCATGGTCTATGTCGACGCCAGCCGGCCGGATCTGGTCGAGGGCTTCACCAAGAAAACCTTTACCGCGATGATCGAGGGCGTTCGTGAGCCGGCGATCGCGGCGGGCATCATCCAGGCCGAGCACTTCGACGCCGGCATACGCGATCTGTACCGCACAACCGAGGCCGACGGCGTGTTTTGCTATACCTTTTTCAAGGGCGTGGCCGAGAAAGGGCGCAACTAGACTTTCAGCCGGCGGCTGTCTGCGCATGGGCAGCCGCGCTCGCGGAACGTGCGATCGATCCGAGCAGCAGCAGCCAGCTACCGGGCAGCACGATCCAGGTTTCCCACGGCAGCTCCGCCGATTGGAGCGTCATCAGCGGCATGCCATAGCCGCGCGCCGTCAAGAGCAGCGCCCACCAGCGCGAGGCCATCAGCGCGATCACCGCCAGCAGGAGCAGCCATCTCCGGCGTGACTGTAAGCGCGGCCACAGCACCAGCGCCACCACAAATTCGAGGTAGATCAGCCCCCAGCCGACCGGCCGGCCCCAGTACAAGAGCACAAACGCCAGCGCAAAGGCCAGCGGAAAATCCAGGCGTTTGCTGCGACTAGCCCACAGCGTGATCCCAACACCGATCGCCCACATCGCTAGCGACAGCCATTGTGCGGCCGGCGCGGACAGACCGGCGCTCATCAGCGCCTGCATCGGCGTGCGGTTCCAGATGCTCATCGGCGTGTGCTGCGCAACCGGCAGCACAAACCACTGGTAGTCCAGCGCATGGCGGAAATACAAAAGCGTCTCCGCGCGCAGCTCCGCGCCCCAGCGAACGATCTCAAGCGTGGTCAGCAGCAGCGCGAATCCGGCGGCGATCGCCAGGGTGCGCAACGATCGTCTGGCCGGGATTCCCTGACCGATCAGCAGGAAAAGCCCGAAGGCGACGAAGAAGAGCGCATAGAACGGCTTAATCACCACCACCAGCGCGATCAGCGGCGCGGCCACGACTCCGCGCTGGTGCCACAGCAGCCAGGCCGCGAGCAGCGTCGCGAAGAGCAGCAGCAGCTCGACATTCCCGCCCTGCAACGAGGTGATCACTTCGAGCGAACAGATCAACAGCAGCAGAGCCACAGCCTGGCTCTTCGTCTCGCGCAGCCAGAGTGAGGCAAAGCCGGCGATCGCCAGTCCCAGCAGCACGGCGAAGACCGGCCCGCCGATGTGCAGCTGCATGATCAGCAGCGCCAGCGTGGGCGGATACACATACGGCCCCGGCAGCTGCGGCCGCGCCTGCTGGTCGCGCAGCACTTGCGCTCCCTGGCTCCGGGTTGCCGCCGTCAGGATCTCCTGCTCGTCTTGATGGAAGGCGCGCCAGATCTTTTGCGTCTCTTGGGGAGACTGATACGGGCTTTGCTCGCGCTGGATGGCCTGTGCCGCCCGATCGTAGGCCAGAAAATCGATCGGGCTCCTCCTCTGGCGTGACTGCACGACAAAGCCCGGCAACTGCACCAGCAGCCACAGCCCAAACAGGCCCCACATCAGGACGGACAGCCACCTATGCCGCGATTGCACGTGAGAAGACTCCTTCGATCATTTCTGACGCCAGGTCGCGACGGAAAACACCAGCAACCAGGCGCGGCTTGAGGGCTACTCGTTTGTGAGGGGCTATGCCGAGTATAGCATGACTGGTTGGGGCCGGCAGCGTAGGAAGAATGGCGGATGTCGCCCGCTGTAAGTCGATCCTCGACCGTGGTAGACTCTCCTGCACATGCAACCACGAGAGAGGATGCTGATGTAGTCCCCAGCCCCTTGATCGCGCAGTCGTGAAAGTATCTTCAAACAGCCTGCTCCTTCTGAATGGCTCTCCGCTGTCGAGCGCCGACAACTTTATATCCTTATTGAACGTCTTGAGGCACACAATGCACCCCCTTCACTCTATGAACCGCCACGGCTCCACAACCTGGTCGGCGCTGCTGGCGCTGCTCGTCCTGCTGGCCTTCGTCGTCGCGCAGGCGCCGTCATCGGAGGCGCAATCGACGGCAGTGCTGGTGAAAGATCTCAATCCGGTCACCGATAGCTCCGCTCCTGTACACCTACAGAAAATCGGCTCCACGCTCTATTTTTTCGCGGACGACGGCATACATGACCACGAGTTATGGCGCAGCGACGGCACCGCCGCCGGAACCAGGCTCGTCAAAGATCTGCTGCCGGGCTGGGCTTCTCCCGCAGTGCATGCCAGCCTGGTGGTGGGCTCCTCGCTCTTCTTTATCGCCCGCGATAGCCTGTGGCGCAGCGATGGCACCGAGGCCGGGAGCATGCTGCTGCTGCATGATCCGCGCATTCTGTCCTACTCCCCGATGGTCCAGCTCAACGGCGTCGTTTACTTCATGGTTGGCAGCGATCTATGGCGCAGCGACGGCACAGTAGCCGGCACAACCAAAGTTACTGCTCTATCGATCGCCAGTCATCTCTACGCCGCCAATAATCTGCTGTTCTTTGCCGGGAAAGATGCGACGAATGGCGTCGAGCTTTGGAAAAGCGACGGCACCGCCGCTGGAACCAGGCTTGTAAAAGATATTGCCAGCGGCTGGATCGATAGTAATCCTGACGCGATCATGGAGGTTGGAGGCGTCACCTACTTTACTGCGGCCACAAGCGCCCAGGGCCGGGAGCTGTACCGGACGGATGGCACGCCCGAGGGAACGGTGCTGATCAAAGATTTTGTGCCTGGGGCCAGCAGCAGCAGCAATCTTCGGCTGCTCGCGGATGTCGACGGCACGCTGTATCTGATGGCGAATACACCGGACGCGAGTCTCTGGCGCACGAACGGCACCGAGGCGAGCACGGTGCTGGTCAAAACCTTTACGGGCCGGTCACTTGAGGAATACGGCGCTGCGCTCGGCAACCGGCTCATCTTTCATGCCCTCACTGGAGGAACTTCCAAAGAGCAGCTCTGGGTCTCCGATGGCACGCCGGAAGGGACGCGCCCACTAACCGACGTGCCCCTCGACGGTAACAGTGGCATGCGCCTTAAGCAGATGGTCCAAGATCCGGATCGTAACCTGGGCTTTCTCGACACATCGCGCGGGCTGTGGCGGACCGACGGAACCCCCGAGGGCACGTTCTCGCTCAGCCCAGTAGCGGATCGCCCAATATACACCTACGACACCATACAGTTCGCCAATGGGCAGCTCTTCTTTGACGCCCCGCATCCGGTGTACGGCTACGAGCTCTGGGCCAGCGACGGCACCGTAAATGGTCATCGCGTAGTGACCGATATTAACAAGACCGGCCACAACAGCTCGCCGGATAATGCTGTGGAGCTGAATGGATCGCTCATTTTTACCGCCGCCGACGATCTCGGCAGCCGCTTTCTCTGGAAGAGCGACGGAACCACGGACGGAACCACACTCATCAAAAAGTCCGCGATCTTGATCGGTGGGGCGAAGTACACGCGCATCAATAACACGATCTTTTTCATCGGAACCGACACGGACAAACCAGAGCTGTGGCGCACCAACGGAACCGAGGCCGGAACGATCAAGATCAAAGGCTTTTCCTCAGTCGGAGCGCCGAATAATTTCCAGCTGACCAGTGTGCAGGATACCTTGTTCTTCACGGCCAACGACGGCGTTCACGGCGTCGAGCTGTGGAAAAGCGACGGGAGCACGGGTGGAACAACACTCGTCGCGGATCTCGCACCCGGAGCAGCCGGCTCATCCCTGATGGATCTGGTTGCCATGGGCGATCGCCTCTTCTTCGTGCGGGGAATCTACGGCGACGATGATGAATTGTGGCAGAGCGACGGCACGGCAGCGGGGACAACGTTCATCACTAAGCTCAAAGGCTTTATTGGCTACCCGGGAGACACCTACTATCTCACGGCGGTCAACAACGCGCTCTTCTTCTACGCCGAGAACGACGACGCCGGCGTCGAGCTGTGGACCAGCGACGGCACAGCGGCAGGGACGCGGCGCGTCGCAGACATCAATCCGGGACCAGATCCTTCTGCGCCGCAACAATTGATGGCCGTCGGCAACCAGGTATTCTTTGTGGCCTATGATGATTTAGAACGACAGCCACAGCTCTGGCGCAGCGACGGCACCGCCCAGGGAACGATCCGGCTGACGAACTTCACCGGCGACTACAGTTACGAGCCGTATTTCTATCTTTTTACCAGCTATCGGGGCAAGGTGTTTTTCCGCGTCGACGACAATGTGCATGGCATCGAGCTGTGGCAGAGCGACGGCACCGTGGCAGGCACGCGCATAGTCGCCGATATTGCCCCAGGTGCCCGAAGTGCCTATACCGAAAAGCTGACGACGGCCGGCGGCTGGCTCTTTTTTCTGGCTGAGCACCCCGACTATGGCACAGTGATCTGGCAGACAGATGGAACAGAAGCCGGTACCCGGATGGCGCTCGATGCCCGGTCTGGCCCGAGTGGCGGCATATGGTGGCTTCGGGGCGCGAACGGGATGCTTTTTTTCAGTGGTGCGGATACACGAGGCGTTGAGCTGTGGCGCTTGCCCGTCACTGCCCATCCGGCGATCACGCCGCGTATGTACGTGCCGCGTGTCGTGCGCTAGACCACGGCTTGGATAGATACGCGGATGCTCGGGAGTACTGGACACACCCGAGCAGATCGATCATGCGGCGCAGCCCGTACGACCGCCGGCGCTCGCTCAGCGCTCATCCGCAACGAATGGCCTGGCCTCACGTGCGATGCGGTGTTGTCCGGCCTCACGTGCGATGCGGTGTTGTCCGGCCTCAAGCGCGCGTGGCGGCTGGTCTTCCAGATCCACAATCATGGGCACGGGCGAGTCGATCGTCAGGAAGTCGCCGGTGACGCTCACAGTGGGCAGGGACACGATCCGGCACCTGGTCGAGGCGCAGCGTTTTGCGGAACAGGCCGTGAGCTTCCCGCGCGTGAGGACTGACGCCGCCTAAAAGCAGACCTCCCGGCGCGATCGGCTCCTCGGGCACCCAGATCCAGTGGCCGTGCCAGCGAATCTCGGGGAAGTCGTGGGGCGTGATTGGTGTGGACATGCTCCGTATGCTCCATCTACTAGCCAGGCGATCAGCCGGCGGCGATCGCGGCTCAGGAAGCTACGGCCGCTTGATTCAGCGCCGCCAGCTCAGCCTCAATCGCCTGGCGCATGGGCGCGATTTCGCTTACTGGCCGCAGCGAGAGCACAGCGCGCAGCGTGAGATCGCTCCGGCCTGGCTGTCCAGCCTGCGCCTCGATCTGCCGCGCAAAATCCGGTATGTGCTTGGTAATGATCGCCTGCACCCGCGCCCAGGCCACGCCGTCGTCGATAAGCTCGCCCAGCGTGCTGTCGAGCGAGAGCGGCGGGCGCTGCACGCGCGGCTCGCGATAGGCGACCGACCAGCGGTGCGTTCCCGAGCCGATCTCGATCGGCGTCGCATCGTCGCCAGGCAAGATCACGCTGGCCGTCGTGTTGGGCGGCACCACCACCTCGACGTTAACCTGTCTATCTGCGATCTCCCAGCGGCACTCGGCCAGGCCGTAGGGCGTGCGGTGCCGCGTATGCGCGCGTGAGACGCCAGCGCCGGGACGCGGGCGAATCTCAAAGCGGCGGTATCCGGGCGCGGCCGGCGCGAGACCACCCAGCGTGCGATGCATCCAGTCGGCGACTGCGCCGAGCGCGTAGTGATTGAACGAGGTCATCTCGCCGGGATTGATCGAGCCGTCCGGCAGCAGGCTATCCCAGCGCTCCCAGATCGTGGTTGCGCCCATAGTCACCGGATACAACCACGACGGGCAGCGGCGCTCGGTCAGCAGCCGGAAGGCCGCGAACTCCTCGCCGGCATCGGACAGCGCGTCGCAGATCAGCGGCGTGCCCACAAAGCCCGTGCTGATGCGATACTCGTTGTCGCGGACCAGCGCTGCTAGACGGGCGCCGGCACGCCGCCGCTGCTCGGCATTCGGCAGCAGCGCAAATGCCAGCGCCAGCGCATAGGCTGTTGGCGCATCGCTGACCAGCCGTCCCGCCGGCGTGACGTATTCATCCGCGAACGCCTGACGAACCTCAGCCGCCAGCGCCAGATAGCGCTCTTCTTCGGCGGCGCGACCGAGCACGCCCGCTGCCTGGCCCAGCAGCTCGGCCGAGCGGGCAAAGTAGGCCGTGGCCACGATCGCTTTGTCGGCGCGTGCATCAGCCGGACGATCCGGTGGTGCCGCCGGGTCGAGCCAGTCGCCGAACTGAAAGCCCTTGTCCCACAGCCGCCGCTCGCCGGCAAGCTGCGCGATCTGATTGACCCAGGCGCACATACTATCGAGCTGATCGCGCAAGATGCCGACATCGCCGTAGCGCTGGTAGAGCACCCAGGGCACGATCACGGCGGCGTCGCTCCAGGCGGCTGCGGCCGGCGTTGGCCCGATGATGTTCGGCACCACGAACGGCACCACGCCGCCGAGCTTCTGCTGATCGGCGACCAGATCGCGCAGCCAGGCGGCCAGAAAGCCGGCGCTGTCGTACAAGAAGCAGGCCGTTGGAGCAAACACCTGAATATCGCCGGTCCAGCCCAGCCGCTCGTCGCGCTGCGGGCAGTCGGTCGGAATGCTGAGGAAGTTGCCGCGCATACTCCACACAACGTTCTCGTGCAGCCGGTTGATCAGCGGATCGGAGCACTCGAACCAGCCGGCGCGCTCAAGATCCGAGTGCAGAACCACCGCGCTGAGATCCTCCGCTCGCAGCTCGCCGGGCCAATCCTGGACCTCGGCGTAGCGGAAGCCGTGGAAGGTGAAGCGCGGCTCCCAGGTTTCTACGCCCTCACCCCGCAGCGTGTAGCGATCGGTCGCCTCCGCTTGCCGCAGTGGCCGGATGCCAAGCTCGCCGTTTTCCAGCACCTCGGCGTGACGCAGCGTGATCGTCGTGCCGGCCGCTCCGCTGACGCTGATGCGCAATCTCCCAACCAGATTCTGGCAGAAATCGACCAGCGTGCGACCCGAGGGCGAGGTGGTGATCGCGACCGGCGCGATCTCTTCGGTGCGGCGCACAGGCGGGCTGCTCTGCGCGGTGAGCGTGGCAAGATCGCGCTCGATCGGCCACACGCCTGACCAATCGCCGTCGTCGTAGCCGGGCTCAGACCAGCCCTGGCGCTCCTGGCGCGCGTCGTAGGTTTCGCCGTCGTAGATGTCGCTCGCCTGGATCGGCCCGGTGACGGCGCGCCAGCTCTCGTCGGTCACGATCCGCTCGCTGGTCCCGTCGGCATACACCAGCTCTAGCTGGGCCAGCAGCGCAGCCCGATCGCCGTAGATGTTGCGCCGGCCACCGTTGAAACCCAGCCGGCCACGAAACCAGCCATCGCCCACGGTCGCGCCGATCGCGTTCTGCCCTTCACGCAGCAGCGCGGTGACGTCGAAGACCTGGTATTGCAGACGATCATCGTAGCTGGTCCAGCCCGGAGCCAGCACCTGGTCGCCGACGATCGCGCCGTTGATCTCGGCCTCATACACGCCCAGCGCCGTGATGTACAGCCGCGCCTGTGCCAGCCCGCCGCTGACGCCGAACTCGCGCCGCAGCAGCGGGGCCGGCTGCCCCTGGCTGGTGTCTTCGTCCCAAGCGGGCGTCACAAAGCGCGCAGTCCAGTCGTCGGGATCGAGCAGCGCGATCTCGACCGCTGCCGGCTCGCTCCAGGCAGAGACATCACCCTCGGTGTCCCAGACCCGCACCCGCAGCGTGACGCGTTCGCGGGAAAGCAGCGGCGCGAAAGGCCAGTCGACCAGCACCGATTGATCGGACTCGACACGGCCAGTCTGACCGCGCGACTGGCCCTCGGCATCGAAGCACTCGATCTCGTACGCTGCCTGGTGCCAGTTATTTTTGCCGGTCTCGACGATCCAGGAAAGCCGAGGGCGATCTGTGTCCAGGCCGAACGCCTCGCGATTATGCTCGCAGCGCACCGCCGCGATCGTCGCCGCAGCGCTCGAAATTGTCTCCCGTGGTGCCATTGAATCGCTTCCTCTGCTAAGTTGATGGTTTATCGACTTCTGCTGTCGCGCAATGTCAGCCCTTGATCGCGCCCGAGGTCATCCCGGAAACGATCTGCCGCCAGAAGAAGATGAACAGGATCAGCGGTGGAATCGTGACGACCAGCACGTTGGCGAAAAGCAGGTTCCACTGCGAGCTGAACTGGCTGATAAAGCTGTACAGCGTCAGCACCAGGGCACATCGTAGTGCGAGGATGAGATGGCAAAGCCTTGATTGCGATCTCCTGGATTCTCCGCCAGCGATCCAGGAAAGCGCTGATCGAAGGATAGAAGCTGCCCGCCCACCGATCGACACGTGAGATGAAGGAATACAACTGCTGCCGAAGAACGACGGTCAAAGCAGCAATGTTAGCATTCGCCGAATGCCGGTTAGGCGAAACGAGAGATTAGATCAGATCTCGACAGGGGTGCGTGGAAGAGCAGCTGAGATCAGACCTATGGAGCGATCGGCTCCGAGAGCAGCAGTCTCCTTCTTGCGTTAGACGCGCACCAGTGAGCCCGGCGCACGCAGCGACACGACGTCTCCTTGCTGCATCGGCGAGGTGAAGAGTGTATTCAGCACAACACAGGCGGCTCCGCGCGCCCACATGTCATTCCCGGCCGGCTCGATATGGATCGTGAGTGACTCGGCCAGGCCATCGAAGGCCAGCGCACGCAGACTAGCCTCCATGGGCTCGAAATACCAGCGTCCAAGCTGCACGGCCTCGCCCGTGATGACCAGCAGCTGCGGGTTGAGGATATTGACTAAGCTCGACAGGCCAACCCCGAGCCAGTGACCGGCCGTCGCCAGCACCCGTTGGGCCAGTGCATCGCCGCTATGCGCCGCGTCAGCGAGCCGCTCCAGGGTTAATCGCTCAGCTCCAGCCAGCGAGCTAAACTCGCCGTGCGCCAGCGCTTCCTCGATCTCGCGCATAATGGCGGGCACGGCGGCGAACGCTTCCATACAGCCGCGCTTGCCGCACAGGCACGGCGGGCCATCCAGCTGGATCACGGTATGGCCGAACTCGCCGGCACCGCCCAGCGCCCCGCGATACATCTGGCCGTTCGTAATGACGCCCGCGCCGATCCCGTGACCGACCGCGACGGTGGCGAAATGCTCCAAACCACGGCCGGTCCCGAACCACTGCTCGGCGATCGTGAGCGTGCGGACGTCGTTTTCGAGATGCACGGGAATGCCGAAGTGAGACGTGAGCGGAGCTGCGAGCGGCACGTCGCGCCAGCCATAGTGCGGCGCAAAGCGGCTGATTCCCTGCATGGGATCGACAATGCCGTTAACGCCTACGCCAATCC
>DASWTQ010000723.1:0-21439 GCA_036402055.1 Herpetosiphonaceae bacterium | reverse complement strand
AGCGCCTCGCGGATTGGCGCGCCGTTGTCGGGCTGGCTGCGCGGCTCTTCGACGGGCGGCTCGCTCGGCTGGCGCCTGAGCGCGGCCTTGAGCACCTCGTCCACACGATCGACCAGCACAAACTCGATCGCACCGCGCAGCTCGGCCGGAATATCGTCGAGATCGCGCTCGTTGCGGCGGGGCAGAATCACGGTTTTGATCCCGGCGCGATGCGCGGCCAGCACCTTTTCTTTGACGCCGCCGATCGGCAGCACCTTGCCGCGCAGCGTGATCTCGCCGGTCATCGCCACGTCGTCGCGCACGGGCCGGCCTGTGAGCAGCGAGGTCAGCGCCGTCGCCATCGCGATGCCGGCCGAGGGACCGTCCTTGGGTGTTGCGCCGGCCGGCACGTGCAGATGAATATCCACGCCGTTGAAGAAATCGCGCGGCAGCTGGAGGTTCTCTGCCTCGGAGCGCACGTAGGAGAGCGCCGCCCGCGCCGACTCTTTCATCACCTCGCCGAGCTGTCCGGTCAGCATAAAGCCCTTGCCGCCGGGCATCTTGGTCGCCTCGATAAAAATAATATCGCCGCCGACCGGAGTCCAGACCAGTCCTGTCACCACGCCCGGCCGATCGGTGCGCTCGGCCACGCCGGGATCGTAGATCTGCCGCCCCAGATATTTGCGGGCGCGCTCCTCGTCCACCAGAATCGGCTCAGGCGTTGAATCCTCGCCGTCCTGCTGCTCGTTGCGGCCGACGATCTCGGTCACGACCTTGCGCGCCAGCGTGCCGATCTCACGCTCAAGATTGCGCACGCCGGCCTCACGAGTGTACTCCTCGATCGTAACGCGCAGCGCGTCGTCGGTCACGGTCACATCGTTAGTGGTCAGCGCGTGCTTCTTGAGCTGCTCGGGCAGCAGATAGCGCTTGGCGATCTCCATCTTCTGCTGCATCGTGTAGCCGCTGAGCTGGATGATCTCCATACGGTCGCGCAGCGGAGCCGGGATCGGCTGAAGCGAGTTGGCCGTGGCGATAAACATCACGTTCGATAGATCGAAGGCCACGTCGAGATAATGATCGCGGAACGAGTCGTTCTGCTCGGGGTCGAGCACCTCAAGCAGCGCCGAGGCCGGATCGCCGCGAAAATCCATGCCTAGCTTGTCGATCTCGTCCAGCATAAAGACCGGATTATTCACGCCCACGCGCCGCAGCGACTGAATGATCGTGCCGGGCATGGCGCCGATGTAGGTGCGGCGATGGCCGCGAATCTCGGCCTCGTCGCGCAGACCGCCCAGCGAGATGCGCAGAAACTTGCGGTTCATCGAGCGCGCGATCGAGCGGCCAAGGCTGGTCTTGCCCACGCCTGGCGGTCCCACAAAGCACAGGATCGCGCCTTCGCTGGGCTTGTCCAGGCTATCGTCGCTCATTCGCTCCCGGCGCAGCTCGCGCACGGCCAGAAATTCCAGAATGCGCTCTTTGATCTCTTCCAGATCGTAGTGATCCTCGTCGAGCACCTCTTTGGCCACGCCGAGGTTCAGCTGATCCTCGGTGTTGAGCGACCACGGCAGCGTTGTCAGGATCTCAAGATAGGTCCGCGTGATGCTGTAGTCGGGCGATGCGGGATTCATGCGGCTGAGCCGGTTCAACTCGCGCTCGGCGGCCTCGCGGGCCTCCTGCGGCATGCCGGCCTTTTCGATCGCCTCACGGAAGCGCTCGACCTCGACCGCGTTGCTGTCTTCTTCGCCTAGCTCGCGCTGGATCGCCTGAAGCTGCTGGCGCAGAATGTACTCGCGCTGAGTCTTGTTGACCTCTTCGTTGACCTGGCCCTGGATCTGCTGGCCGATCTGGAGCACCTGCAGCTCACGCCGCAGGATCTCGCCCAGCCGCTCCAGCTTGCGCCTGACGCTGTCTTCTTCCAGCAGCTCCTGCCGCTCCGCCAGCTCCATGCGCGTATAAAGCGCCAGCAGATAGGCCAGCCGTCGCGGATCGTCCTCGTTGATCACGGCGGTTTGCAGCTCTTCCGGGAACTGCGGCACAAGCTGCGCCATCTGCGCGACCAGACCTTGCAGATTGCGCATCAGCGCCTCGATCTCGATGCCTTCTTCCACGGTGTCGGGGATGACTCGGATGCGGGCTTTGATGTATGGCTCGGTCTGGGTAATCTCCTCGATCGCGATGCGCTCGACGCCCTGCACCGCCACGCGCAGCGTGCCGTCAGGCATTTTGAGCAGCCGGTGGACGTTGACCGCGCTGCCGACCTTGTAGAAATCGTCGGGCGTGATCGTGGCGGGCCGCTCCTCGGTATTTTTGAGCGCGACCAGGCCGATCATGCGGCTGGCCATCAGCGCATCGTCGATCAGCTTGATGCTCTGCTCCTGGCCGATCGCGAGCGGAATGATCGTCATCGGAAAAACAATATTATTGAAGATCGGCAGAATCGCCAGCTCCTCGGGAATCTCCGGCTGATCGTTCTGCACGATAGGCGCTTCATAGGTATCTGCGTTATCTGACATAGCTCCTCCTTGAGTTCTCGGGATCAGGTTGGAGGGTGATCGCTAGCTGCCGTTGCCGACCTCGACGCGTATGGTGGTCGGGCGTCGCTTGGGCAGCGTAATCGTCAGCAGGCCGTCGTCGTAGCTGGCCTCGACCTCTTGCTCCGCGACCGGACCCGGCACATAGACCGCGCACTGAAACGGCCCTTCGTTGATGCCGAGCTGGTGAAAGTGAACCGCTCCCTCATGATGCAGCTCGGGCCGATGTCCGCGCACAAAGAGCGCGCCCTCGGTCAGCGTCACCTCGATCTCGACGCCGCGCATGCCGGCCAGCTCCAGCAGCACAACATACGCCTGCTCGGTCTCGTAGACATCGGCCTCGGGCTGCCACAGATCGCTGCGGTGGCGGATCGCGATCGGCTGCTGGCGACCCCACTGGCGACGAAAAAGCTCTTCTAGCTCGCGCTGCATCGCGCCGGCGGCCATGCTGCGGCGCAACAGAATAACTCGGCTCATGCATTTGCTTCCTTGCGTATACATCGATTTCTGTATTGTGCCATAAAATAGCACACGCCCGCCGCCCGGCAAAGCGTGTGCCAACAGAACCCGCCATCGATTAGCGCTGGCTCAGCTCGCGGTCGAACACCTGAATAAATTGCTCGGTCGGCCTCGCGCCGCTCATCAGCCGGCCGTTGATGATAAACGCCGGCGTGCCGGTCAGTCCCAGCCGGATCGCCTCCTGGTTGTCGCGCTCGACCTCGTCGGCGTGGTAGCCCTGCTCGACGCAGCGCAGCAGCGTATCGGCGTCCAGCTTCAGCGTCTCGGCGTAGCGATAGAAGGCTTCTTTCGCGGCTTCGGGCGTGGTGTCCCACTCCGACGGCTCGTCGAAGAGCGCCTCGTGCATCTGCCTGTAGCTGTTTTGATCGCCCGCGCACTCGGCCGCCTGGGCTGCCAGCGCCGCCTGCGGATGGTTGCTCACGATCGGAAAGTCCTTAAAAACATAGTAGACCTGGCCGGTGTCGATGTATTTGCTCTTGATCTCGGGTAACGTCGAACTGACGTACAGGCGACAGAATGGTCAGCCATAGTCCGAGAACTCGACGACCGTGATCGGCGCGTTGGGATCACCCAGCGCGGCGTAGCGCTCGCCGTCGATCTCCAGCTTCGCCATCGAGGCCGTGACCGGGCCTTCGCTCGGAGCCGGCTCTGCGGTCGGCGTGGCGCTCGGCGGATCGGGCGCAGCAGTCGGCTGTGCGTCCGACGGCACGGCGGCGGATTGCGGCAGCGTGCTGCTACAGGCCGTCAGCAGTCCAGCCACGATCAATCCCGCGAGGCGGCGCTGAAGTCGGCTCATGCGCTCTCACCCGTGCCGGCCGTGCCGCGCCGCTCGTCGATCGCCGCCAGCGTGGTGGTTGTATCGCAGTAGCTCTCGCCGAGCGGCAGCGGACGCTTCCACAGCGACGACTGGCTGTTGCTGAAGCCGAAGCGCGTGTAGAGCCGCTGCGCGGCGGTGTTGGCGTTGCGCACATCCAGGGCGATATGGCTGGCGTTCTGGCCCTCCGCACGTTGCAGCGCGTAGTCCAGCAGCTTGGTCCCGACGCCACGGCCGCGCGCCTGGGGAGCCAGATAAAAGTCTTCGATATAGGCGTAGGGCGTGGCCTCCCAGGTCGAGAGCCGGTACGCGATCTGCATACAGCCGATCGCCTCATCGCCGGCCGTCGCCAGCAGAAAGTCGCTCGCGCCGCTCTGGAGCAGCGCGCTGACAATATTCTCGATCTCGTCGATCTCCGCCGGCTCGACGCCTTCTTCCAGCGCCAGGGCCTGGATTAGCGGCGCGAGACGCGGCGCATCCTCGGGACGACATAACTTGATCCAAAATTCGGTAAAGCTCATCGATTCCTCGTTTCCTTGCCAGAATTATACCCGAGGAAAAAGCTCGTCCGTTAATCGCTACCTGACTTTGTGCCGAACGCCAACCACCATATCGCGCGGCCCGGCCTGGAGTTGCGCGGCGGCGAGCTTCGCTTCGGCAATCTCAGGCGCCAGGTCATTACCATCCTCATCGATCAGCTGCACGAAGATCGTTTGCGCCTGATTGGTTTTGGCCTGAGTGGCGTGCTGGTCTTGCATACTTCCTTCAACCTGGAGCGTTCGTAACATTCTGACACAGCGTCCGGAAATCGTGAGGCCGGCCAAGAACGCGATCGCGCCGATCTGCGGATTCCAGACCATTACGGCGAGAGGAACCAGGAGCCCGAGAACGATCATCGTCTGAAAGAAGGTTTTGCCATATTGCCCAAACATGTGATCAAAGCCTTTCGGGAGTGAGATGATTACATCGATGCATGAGTGACTGAGCTGTGCGAGTGCCAGCGGTTGCCGCTTGAGATACGGCGCATCGCGCATACAGGGTACGATGCAACAAGCGATCGAGCAATGAGATGATCGTTTGGAGTAGCTGGGGTACTGATTCACCACCCTGAATATCAAGGATAGCCGTTAAGGAGCAGTGAGCGCATGAGCAACTCGACGCACGAAGTTAGCTGGACACGAAAGGCTTTACAGGTTTGCAACGCATCTTTAGAATAATGTGTTGGTTGTTCGAACATCAGGCGAAGCACCAAGGAGGTGGCCGATGAAGATCGCTGTGAGCACGGATGAGCGCACACATCTGGTAGATATGGTTATCGCGGAGCTGGGCAAGCAGGGCCACGAGGTCGCCTATTTCGGGCCGGAGCCGGGCGGGGCGGCGGACTGGCCGGAGGTCACGCTTCAGGCAGTTGAGCAGGTCGTCAGCGGTGGCGCGGACGAGGCGATCGTGATGTGCTGGACCGGAACGGGCTGCACGATCGCGGCCAACAAGGTGCCGGGGATTCGGGCCGCGCTATGCCAGGACGCGCCGACAGCCGAGGGTGCGCGAGTCTGGAATCACGCCAATGTGCTGGGACTGAGTCTGCGGACGACGACCGAAGGTGTGGCGAAAGAGATTCTCCACGCGTGGTTTGCCACGCCATACAGCGACGACGACTGGAATCGCCAGCAGATCCAGCGCATCGCCGATCTGGATCAGCACTACCGCAGCTAGGCCAGCTCCTCGCCGCAACGGTAGACACTGGAGTTTTGCAGCAGCTCCCGCACTAGTGAATTGGCCGGCGGGTGCGGAGCCAAGACAGCACCCGCTGACACTGCATCTTTCTACCGGCCGGACTTCAGAAAAGCCAGCGTCCGATCCCAGGCCAGGCTGGCTGCCTCCTGGTTGAACGCCTGCGTGACATCCGGCTCAAAGAACCAGTGTCCCGTGCCAGGATACTGGTAGAACTCCGCTGGTCGCCCCGATTCCTTGAGCGCGGCCTCAAGCGCCTCGACCTCGGACTGCGGCTCGAAATCGTCATTCTCTGCGAAGTGACCGAGGAAGGTCGCCTGGGACTTGCTGAAGTCGCCGCCTCCGGTTCCGTAAAAGATGACGACGGATCGAATATGCTCAGGAGCGGTGCCCGACAGATCCAGCGCGTAGGAGGCGCCCATCGAGAAGCCGATCACCGCCAGGCCCTCACCAGCCTGACCAGCATGTTGGCTCAGGAACGTTACGGCTGCGGCGATCTCAGCCCTGGCCTGATCCCGTTTTTTAAACAGCGCGCTGCTCATCGTTTCGGCGTCGGGAATCGTGTTTACGACTTTGCCGTGATACAGGTCTGGGGCGAAGGCGACGAAGCCGGCTGCCGCCAGTCGTGTGCAGAACGTGCGGATGGTCTCGTTCAGGCCCCACCACGGATGAAGCACGAGCACGCCTGGGCCTTGTCCGCCTTCGGGCAGGGCGAAATAGCCGCGCGCGGTCGGACTGTCGTCGTGAGCGGTGAGTTCCTGTGATGTATGATCCTCCATCTCAAGATCCTCCTGGTACGCGAGAATATCTCGCCGAGTGAGCGACTATAGAACAAATGGTCTAGGTTGTCAAATGTGATTTGAATATACAGAACGTGTGTGCTAGCATGTGCGTACTCGCTTACGAAGGAGTACGTAACGCCATGAATGCACAAGCCTTTCGCCATTTCTACAACTATCACTTCGCGGAAAATCGCAACATCTGGGATAGCTACATCACGCTGCTATCCGATGAGCAGTTCACCCGGCATGTGGCCTACTCCGGCGGGTCGGTCTGCAACCAGATCGTGCATCTGATGAGCGTCGACGATACCTGGTTTAGCGGCCTGCGCGGCGTTGAACTCCCCGAGCCGCTCGATCCCGCAGCCTTCGACGATCGGGCTGCTATTCGCGCTTACTGGGACAGTGTCGAGCAGCGGATGCGCGAATACCTTGCAGCTCTGCGCGACGATATGTTGTTCGAAAGGCCGTTTGCCGAGGGAGAAGACAAAGATCTGATCCTGTGGCAGGTGCTGCTCCACGTCGCGAATCACGGCACCGATCATCGGGCGCAGCTGCTCAGACTCCTCAGCGATCTGGGACTCAAAACTACCTCGCAGGATTACATTTTCTACGTCTATGACAACCCGGAGAGTTTGCCGTCAGAGCAAAAATGACCATGCAGCAGTCCAGCACGCTACCTAAGCGATCGTAGCTCTGCCAGCCGCTGGTCACGCATTCGCGCTTTATGCGCCTGTATTGCCTCGTTATCCCACTCGTATGAGACGGCAAAAGAATGTTGGACCAGCGCGGACGAGGAGATGTGCGCCAGACCATGCGTCTGCATGACACGCGTCATCAACTTGAAGGTATCCCAGTATTTATCATTGTGCGCCCAGAGGTATCGGACGCAAGAAAACCCGACAAGCTCAACCACGCGCTGGAAGATCGGCGTATTGCGGATCAAGGCGCAGCATGGGTGCAGGCGCGCGGTGCCAATATCAGGATTCGCCTGTCGTACGGCTAGCGGAATTTCTGCGATCCCATCCCAGGACAGCCGTGGGCCAATTCCAAACGCCGCCGGTGTGCGCTCCAGCTCGTCAAGCATGATCGAGATTGTGTTGGGCTGGACAAAACAAACGTCGGCGTCCAGAAAGAGATAGTGGGTACAGTCGGTATGTGTCTGCACGAAGCGGCGCAGGATCTCGCCATGTGAGTTATTGGCGGTTGTGGTGGTATAGCCGGACGGCACGATCGGAACGTTGACGTGCGCGGCAAAGGCTACCAGATCCGTCATATCATCAGTTGAGCTGTTATCGAAAATCGTCAGCGACAGCGGAAGGTCGCGGGAATGGCATGTGAAGAAGGAGCGGAGCATAAGCTCCATGTACCGCGATGTGTTGTGGTTGACGGAGACAGCAGCAATAGACTATGTCATACCGGCTGGCCTGGGAACGGTACCTATCAGCCGATAGGTGGTGCTAGCTTAAGGTTTGTGTCAAGTGGGTGAGTCCAATTTGACATTCTTTGTTCCTATTTGCATATCAGCTAATTTTCAGATATACTTATCTCACAACCCAGTATAGACAGCACTGACCAGCTGCCTTTGAGCGATGGCTGCTCATCCCATGTCGGGATGGGTTTTTTTGTCGCCAGAGGAGAATGATTATGGAGACGAACAACATGAAAGCCTATGCTTGTCCAACCTGTGGGTCACAGCTCGAACACGACGGCTCAGCGTATCGCTGTGAGGAGCACGGCCTTTGGTACGCCTACGGCAGAAATCTGTTGGTTCATGCTCCCAGCGATGATTATAAGACGCGGGATCGCTTTACCATGCCGTGGGAAGGTCGCGCCCAGAGCAACTAGCACAGCACAGCGATGTGGTGTGTGGCAGCAATGACGCTGCCATGTGAATCTTTCAGCTCGAATCCTCACCCCTCAGTAGATCATTTCTCCGCGCACAAACGCCTGTGTCCTGCGATCCCCTGCCGCCGTCAGCATGTGCTCCGTTAGCCCTTCTTCGATCAACTGTCCATCCAGCAGCATCGCCGCGCGCTCGGTAAGTCGTCGCGCCTGGTGCAGATTATGCGTCGCCAGAATAATTGTTGTGGCCGTCTCGCGGTGCAGCGTATCGATCGCGGACTCCATCAGCGCGACATTGTACGGATCGAGATTGGCGGTCGGCTCGTCCAGCAGCAGCACCTGCGGCCGGAGCACCAGCGCCCGTGCCAGCGCAACCCGCTGCATCTCGCCGCCGGAGAGCGTCAGCGCTCGCGATCGCGCCACCTGCTCCAATCCCAGCAGCTCAAGCATCGCCGCCACCCGCCGATCGTCGCGCGCGCCGCGTAGCCGCAGACCAAAGGCCACGTTGCGCCAGACCGTGGTATCGAGCAGCAGTGGCCGCTGAAAGACCAGCGTGATCTCGCGCTGAATCGCCAGCGGGATCGGGCTGTCCAGCACCTGGTTGTTGTAGGCGATCGTGCCGGCGGTGGGCCGCTCCAAAAAGCAGAGCAGCCGCAGCAGCGTGGATTTACCAGCGCCGCTCGGCCCGATCAGCGCCAGCCGCTCGCCCGCGCCGATCGCCAGCTCACCAAGTGCCAGCACCGTGCGATCGGCGTAGCGCTTGGTCACATTGTGCAGCCGGTAGCGTGCGCTCATGCCGCCCAGCGCAGCAGCCGACCTTGCAGCCGCAGCGCGACCGCGTTCAGCGCGAAGGTCAGGCCAAGCAGCACAAACGCCAGCGCCAGCGCCTGATCGAAGGCGCCTTTGCGCGTTTCCAGCACGATCGCCGTCGTCAGCACGCGCGTCGAGCCTTCGATATTGCCGCCGACCAGCATCACCGCGCCGACCTCCGAGATAATGCTGCCGAATCCGGCCACCAGCGCCACCAGCATACCGCCGCGTGCCTCCCACAGCACCGCCCGCGCGATCTGCGTCTGCGTCGCGCCGAGCGCCCGTAGCTGGGTCCGCAGCTCAGCGCCCACGCCTTCCACCGCCGACATTGTGAGACCGGCGACCAGCGGCAGGCTGATCAGCGTTTGCGCGGCGATCATGGCCGAGGGCGTGAAGAGCCAGCCCAGCCGACCCAGCGGCCCGCTCCGTGACAGCAGCAGATACACGATCAGCCCGACGACCACCGGCGGCAAGCCCATGCCGGTATAGATAATCGTCGTGAGCAGCCGCCGGCCGCGAAAGTGTTGCAGGCCCAGCCACGCGCCCAGCGGCACGCCGCAGATCGCGCTGAGCACCAGCGCCGCGCCCGAAACCCACAGCGAGAGCACGACGATCGCCCACAGCTGCCGATCGCCGCCGAGCAGCAGCCGCAACGCCGCACCGATACCTGGCAGGAGATCGTTCATCAGGGCAGCGCCTCGGGATAGAAGAGCGGCTGTCCGAAACGATCGCGACCGAACTCGCCGATGCGCGTCTGAACCTCGGGCGATGTGATCCACTCCACGAACGACACCGCGAGCTTATCGTTGATGCCGGTGTGCCGGGCCGGGTTGACCTGGATCACGCCGTAGGGATTGCGCAGCGTGGGATCGCTATTCTCCGCGATCGTCGCGCCGCCGACCAGCAGCGTGAGGTTGGGCAGCTTGTCTCGCATCGAGAGATAGGTTCCGCGATCGGCCAGCGTGTACGCGCCCAGCTCGTCGGCGGCGATCAGCGTCTCGCCCATGCCCTGGCCCAGCGATTTGTACCAGCTCAGCTCGGCGGTCGGCGAGATACTGGCGCTGCTCCAGATGGCTTGCTCCTTGGCGAACGTGCCGGAGTCGTCGCCGCGCGAGGCGAAGAGCGCGCCGGCAGCCGCGATCTTGGCGAAGGCTTCCTTACTCGTCTGCGTCCCGCCGAGCCTGGCCGGATCGCCGGTCGGGCCTACGATCACGAAATCGTTATACATCACGTCGCGGCGCGGCAGGCCAAAGCCCGCGCTGACGAAGGCGTCCTCACGGCTGCGCGCATGAACCAGCACCACATCGGCGTCGCTGTTCTCCCCAAGCTTCAGCGCCTGCCCGGTGCCCACCGCCACCACGTCGACTGTTGCTCCGTAGCGCTGCTCGAAGTCGGGTAGGATCGCGTCGAGCAATCCCGAGTCAGCGGTCGAGGTCGTGGTTGCCAGCCGCAGCCGCCCGTCGCTGGCCTGCGTCGTGCTCCTCGTGTCGGCAGTCGTAGCCGGAGCCGCCGTGCTCGTCTCGGTGGTCGGCGCGGGCGTCGAGCCACAGGCGGCCAGCATCAGAAGCAGCCAGCAGCTGATCAGCAGCCTGGCGCTCGTTGACACCGGCGTTACAATGCCGCTAAAGCGATGGAACATATGATCGATCCTTCCGTTGAGCTTCATTATATCGAATGGGATGGAACCCGCGCCACGCCGGTTACGCGCCCGGTGATCGCCGAGACGCCCTGGGTGCTCTACCTGAACGCCCGCGAGGTGCTGACGTTTATGTGTACGCCGACCAGGCTGCACTGCCTTGCGCTGGGCTTTCTTCAGTCCGAGGGGCTGATCGACTCGCTGGATGATGTGTGGCAGATCAAGGTCTTTCTGGACGAGAACCGCGTCTATCTGTTCTTTCCCGAGGCCGGTCTCGACGAGGAGCTGCACATGCCGACCTGCGCCGAGGCCGGTGGCTCGATCGCGGTGCAGCTCAAGCGACCGGCGCCCACGCTGCCTGAGCGCCGCGTGCTGACCTCGGGCTGCGGCGGCGGGATTACCTTCGACGATGTGCGGGGCGATCGGCCGCCGCTTCACTCCGAGCTGCGGGTGGAGGCGACGCAGATGGTGGGCTTGATGCGCGAGCTAAACTATCAGGCCCGGCTCTACCGCCAGAGTCGCGGCGTGCATACCTCGGCGCTGAGTGACGGCGAGCGGCTGCTGGTGCTGGCCGAGGATGTGGGACGGCACAATACGCTGGATAAGATTCGCGGCGAGGTGTTGCTGCAAGGCCTGTCGACCAAAGATCGCATTCTGTTGACCTCGGGCCGGATCTCGTCGGAGATGATCACCAAGGCGCGCAAGATGGAGGTGCCGATCGTGGCCTCGCGGACCTCGCCGACCGCGACCTCGGTGCAGCTGGCTGAGGCATGGAATATGACGCTGATCGGCTATGTGCGCGCGCCGCAGCTGCGGGTCTACACGGGAGCACAGCGCGTGCTCTTCGGCGGCTCAGAGCTGAATGAGGAGTGATTAGCTGAGGTTCTTGAGCAGGCCCTCACCCCCTAGCCCCCTTCCCCAAACCTCGGCAGGCTTCTGCCTCGGTTGCCGTAGGCGAGGGGGAATCTCCGGCTCAACCTCCAGGTTCTGGGTTCTAGGTTCTAGGTTCTGCCTTCGTTTTGTTCCTTGGTTCTTGGTTCCAGGTTCTTGGTTCTTTCGCTGCAACCTTTGATCGAATCGCTGCGTCCATGTAGACGTTAGAAATGTTGCGACAGCGGCTAATTCTGGCTGATGTTTGTGAATTTCTGTCCTCATCCTTGATCAAAGGAGCATCCAATGAGTCGCTATCAGATTTCGTTTGTGGTCATTCTGGCCTACCTTTGGGTTATGATGATTCTGCTGGGTAGTATTGTTATCGAAACCTTTATGATCTACCCGAATATTTTTCATAATCCACCTGATTCGTTCGATACCGCGCTTAAGTTCATGTCGGTGCGCGCCCCCAACGATTTCTTTCCACCGCTCGGGTTTCTCAGCTGGGTGACAGGCGCGACAGCGGTGCTCTTGAGCTGGCCCGTGAAGTCGGCGCGCTATTGGATCATCGCCAGCGTACTGATGATTGTGTGCGAAGGGCTCGCCTCGATGACGCTCTTCTGGCCACGCAACACGATCATGTTTATCGAAGGGCCGGCGGTGCACTCGGCTGAGTTTCTACGCCAAACTGCGCAAGAGTTTCAAATGCTGCACTGGCTGCGCGTTGGCTTCAATCTCGCCAGCTCAATCTTTATCTTCACCGGCTTCTTGAAGTTCTACCGCCACGGCATCATCTCTCAGGCCACAATGCATCCAGGGATCGAGCGAGCGGCGCGCCTGGCCTGATGTAGGTTTTGATCAGCGGCTGTCTGCCCGCCTGGTCACGAGATCGAGACCAAGCAGATAAAAAGGCTGCTCACCTTGATCAAAGAACCAATCCTGCGCCAGGATCTCCCAGCCGCGCCGCCGGTACAGATGCAGCGCCGCGTTCTCGTGCTGGGCCGTGGATAAGACCGCCGTGCGATGCGACGTATCGGCAAGCAGCGCGTCGTGGAGCCGGCCGCCGATCCCTTTGCCCTGATATTCCGGCATGACGGCCAGCTCTACCATGATGAAACAATCGGCCAGCCAGTCTTCGCGGCCCTGCGGCTGGAGCAGATCGTAAAAGAATTCGTACCAGCGCGACTCGGCATCGATCGTGAAGCCGTACGCAAAGCCGCAGACCTGCCGAGTCGCGGAGTCCCGGGCGACGTAGCAGCGAAAGTCGGGATGCTGCACATGGCGGCTGAAGCTTTCGGCAAACGCGGCAAAGTCCGGCTCTGCTTCGTTATAGGGTGGCAGCGTAAACACGGCGCGGTACACAGCCAGCAGTTCCGCGCGAAACTGATCGATCTGCTCGGCCGTCACACGTTGAAGTTCTACAGTCATACGTTAATTCCTCGCAGTTGAAGAAAGGAGCATAAAAATCTATGGTTCGAGCGCAGCGCGCAGCCTGCGATAAAACAGCTCAACATCGGCTGTCTCCGGCAAGCCCGCAACCTGCCCATCGCCCAGCTCGACGATCAGCCAGCGATCGTCGGTTGTGCGCGCCACATCCATCGTAAAAAAGCGGCTCTGGACCTCCCGCGCAACGTCGGCGAACAGATCGGCGGGCGTGGCTGTGGTGTAGGAGCCTTCTTCCCAGTACTGCGAGCTATAGATCTGCCGGCTATCCACGAACCAGAGTCGGAACTCCTCCGTCAGCGGCATGCCGCTCCTGGAGTGCAGCGCCAGCGGTTGTAGCTCGACAAACTCGCGGAAGACCAGCCCGGCGTTGAGATCATCGCCTTGCAGCTCCAAAAATCGCTGCACGACGCGCCGCACCGCCGCAGAATCGGCCGCGCTGGGAATGAAACAGGCTTCGTGCCACTCGTGCTTGCGCGACTTCACATAATCCTTGACGATCAGCGGACGATCGCCGAATGGTTGCAGCAGCGGCTCAAGATCGGGAAGCGGGGCGTATGGCTGGAGCGGAATCGCAACCGTGCGCGGCGTGTGCGGCGCGATAATCGGGTACGACTCGGGCAAGTAGTGGCAGTGCCGGTAGGCAGTGGGATCGTTGAGCAGGCGCAGGCCGCGCTCCTCAAGCGCAGCGTACAGCTCGGCGTAGAGCGCAGGCTTCAGCATCCACCCGCGATAGATCGCCGGCGTCGATTGCTGGCCGGGCGTGACCCGGCGGACGGCGGCGGCCACATCGTGATCGTGGACCAGCGCCTCGAAGTCGATCAAGACCGATTCAAAGCCGGCGGCGCGCGCGGCGATCACCTCGTCGGCGTAGGCTGAGTCGGGACGTGCGGGCGAGAAAGGCTCTGAGCAAAAAACAATCTTCATAGCTGTATGACTGATTCCCAAGCACTGGTGGCGCGATCACAGGCTCGCCATCACGCGCTCAAGATGCGCATCGATGCGCTGCTGAAGCACATGCGGCGCGATAGTAGCCAGGCCAAAGGTCTGCCAGGGCATGTAAAACGACGGCTCAGGCAGACACACATCCAGGATCGAGTCGACGTCCCAGTATGGCTGGTAATCGAATGTGCCGGCCATATCACTGTAGAGTGCCAAAAACCGATCCGCAACGGCCATGCCATGCATCATCGTGAGATTGGTCCGGCAGTGTGCGACGTCGACTCCGGCGGGACCGCGACAGGCGTTGATCCAGTCGACTACGCCGCTGATTGCTCCGCCCTGCCACAGAATATTGGTCGGATGATAGTCACGATGGATCAAGACCGGCCGGTAGGCGGGCGCTGCTCCACGCACCATCTCGATCGCGCGCTCCCAGACACGGGGAGCCGTCGTCCAGCTGGGCGGTGCCAGCGCCGGCATGTTAACCCAGCTGCCATAGCGCCAGGCCAGATCCTCGGCTGGATGCTGGTGGATCGCGACCAGCTGCCGGGCCAGCGCGCCAAGCCACGCCTGCAAGTCAGCCGGACGCAGCTCGATCGCGCCTGCGAGAAACGACATCAGCACCACCGGCGCGCCGAAGCCGACCTCGTCCGAGGAGTACGCGACCAGCTCTGGCGCCGGCAGTCCGGCCCGCTGCGCTGTTTGGAGCGCTGCCGCCTCGTGCGCGGCAAGATCCGGCTCGTAGTCCAGCCACTCGCGATTGTCGATCACACGCAGCACGAAGCGCCGGCCGCTCGGATCGCGCGAGTCCTGAATCAGAAAGATCGACGAGGAGGTCGAGCCTTGCATCTGCACGTGATGCAGGTAGCGCCGAGGTATGCCGGCGACCTGGCTGAGCCAATCGTACGCCTGGTTGTCGAAGCTGACGGCCAACGCCCGCACCTCCTGATCCGCCGGGCAGCTCACGCGCATGAGAGCCGGCTTATAGCTGCCAAAGATTCTGCATCATAGACCGAATCCATGAATATACTATTTGTAACAGGTCTCAGGCGTCAAGCGCTCAGGCCCTAGCATAGCGAGGAGTTCAAAAATCTATGCCGCCTCGTCCGACCAACGTCGCATCATTGATCGATGTGCTGCGCTTCTATGTTTCGCACTCGCCGCCCGACCACGCTCTCTGGAAGACGATCGAATGGCGACTTTTTCGCGAGTACAGCTATCCTCAGCCGGTGCTCGATCTCGGCTGCGGCGATGGCGTGTTCGCCGAGCTGGTCTTCGATCAGCAGCTGACCTCGGGCATCGATATTCGGCCCAACCGTGTGCGCCAGGCGCAGCGCGCCGACGTCTACGGGCTGGCACTCACCGGCGATGCCACAGCGATGCCATACGCCGACGCAAGCTTTGCCACGGTCTTTAGCGGCTGCGCTATGGAGCACGTGCCGCCCATGCCGCAGATGCTGTCCGAGATCGCGCGGGTGCTCAAGCCCGGCGGCCAGCTGATCACGACCGTTCCCAGCGGCTACTTCGAGGAGTATCTTTTCGTGCCAGGCGTGCTGCGGCGGCTAGGGCTGGAAGCGATCGCAGCCCAGTACGGCAAGCTGATCCTGCGGCTGCTGACGATCTTCCATATGTATCATCCGGTGAAGTGGGAGCGGCTGCTGGCGGATGCGGGATTGGAGCTGGTAGAGGCCCGGCATTTTCTGCCGCGTAAGGGGACCGCCTTATTCGATCAGCTGCTGATCGTCGGCAATCTCATGCAGCCGCTGCTCTGGCTGCTGCGCGGCAGTGCGCTGCACCGGCGCTATGTCGAGTGGCTGATAAACAAGCTGCTGCCCTACGTCACATCGGACGCGAGAACCGGCGGCGCGCTGCTGCTGGTAGCGCGCAAGCCGGAGAACTAGCGCGCCGATTCTGATGGTGAATGAATCGATCTCGTAGGGGCGTATTGCGATACGCCCATCATAACCCTCACGCTAGCGCTGGTTGCGGCTGCTGGCGCGGACGATCAGACCCGGCTCAAGCAGAACGTTGCGGCGGGGAACCGGCATGCCCTGGATCTCGCCGATCAGCATCTCGATCACCTTGACCGCTACCACATCCGTCGGCTGGCGCACCGAGGTCAGGCCCAGCAGCTCGGCGATCGGCGTATCGTCGTAGCCGGTGACAGCCACGTCGATGCCGACTTGCAACCCGGCCTGCTCCAGATAGCGGATCACGCCGACAGCCATCACATCGTTGGCGCACACGATCGCAGTGGGCCGGGGCTGCGTGCTCATCAACTGCTGCGTGGCAAAGAACGCCTGATCGACCGAGTTGCGCGTGCGGCCGATCCAGCGCTCCTGGATCGGCACTCGGGCTGCTGTGAGCGCGTCGCAGTAGCCCAGCGTGCGGCTATCGCCGATGCGCGTGCCCTCCGGCCAGCTCAAGAGCGCGATCCGCTCGTGGCCGCGCGTCAGCAGATGCTCGACCACCAGCCGCATACCGACGCGGCCATCGACATCTACCGAGGGAAAGTCCCAGTTTTCGTTGGCGCGACCGAACGCCACAAACGGCACGCCGGTTTTGAGCAGATAGTGAACGCGCGTGTCGTCGTAGTTGATGTCGGACAGCACAAAGCCGTCGACGCGGGCCATCTGGATCAGCTGCTCGTAGCTGCCGACGCTGGAAGGGTCCGACTGCGCAAAGGTCAGAATATGGTAGCCCCACGACTCGGCGGCCTGCGCGATGTCGTAGAGAAAGCGGTCGAGCAGCGCGTTGCGGCGGATCGGGTCTTCGGCGCTGTGCCAGGCATAGCCGATCAGGCGGCTCTGGTTCGATTTGAGGCCGCGCGCGATACTGTTGCGCCGATAGTCGAGATGCTTGACCGCCTGAAGCACCCGCTGGCGCGTCTCGGGCTTGGTCAGCGGGCTATCGTTGAGCACATACGAGACCGTGCCGACCGAAACTCCGGCCAGCGCGGCAACATCACGGATCGTGATATTGAGCGTATAATCGTGCGCGGTTGCCGCCGCCTGGACTTTTGCGCGCTCCTCGTCGGTGACGCCGTCGGTGCCGCGCAGCGCATGGTAGGCCGTCAGCATCGGCACATTGGCCGCATCGGCGATCTGTTTGAGATTAGCCATAGACGATCGTGTCTTCTGGGCGAAGGTCATCAGGTCGCGGCCGGAGCCACGCGTTGACGCACACCGATGAATGCGTGTGCCACATTGCGCTGGCACGCACGGAGATACTACCCAGGATCGGATCGCTTTGTCAAGTCGCCGCGCGGCTCAGCCTTTGATTCCGCCCATGGTGATGCCGAGATGCATCTGGCGCTGCAAAAAGATCGTCGCGATCAGCGGCGGCACCATCGCGATAAACGCGGCGGCCAGCTGCAAATTCAGCGGAAAGTTAGCCACCAGGTTATACAGCCGCACCGTGACCGGCTGGAGACTGGCCTCGCGCAGGACCAGCAGCGGCAGCAGAAAGTCTTTCCACAGCCCCACAAACGACAGCATCGCCAGGATCATCAAGATCGATTTCGAAAGCGGCAGCGTGATCGCGAAAAAGACCCGCACCGGCGACGCGCCGTCGACCTCGGCGGCATCATAGATCTCGTGCGGAATCTGCTCGAAGAAGTTCTTCAGCAGCAGAATCGCGAAGGCGTTGGCCGCGTAAGGCAGCCACAGGCCCCAGTAGCTGTTGAGCAGGCTGATATGAAAGATCGGCAGGTCCACGATCGTCATATAGAGCGGGATCAGGTAGGCGATCGCCGGGATCGTCAGCGTGATCAAAAACATGAACAGCACGATCTTGCGGCCGACCGGCTTGAGTCGCGCCAGGCTATATGCCGCCAGCGACGCCACCAGCAGCTGGCCCAGCACGCCGCCGATCGCGATAATAAAGCTGTTGCGGAACATACGCAGCATATTGAAGCGCTGCCAGGCTTCCCAGTAGTTGTTCCAGCGCGGCTCGTTGGGCAGCAGATTGAGTCCGGGCAGATAAATCTCGGCGCTGGGCTTCAGCCCGGCGGTGAAGGCGAAGATAAACGGAAAGATAAAGATCACGCCCAGCAGCAGCAGCGCCGCCAGCATCAGCGCGTAGACAATGCGGCCCTGCACCGAGCGCACTTCCAGGTTCGAAAGAATGCCGCGACTTGTTTCACCCATGGATTTTGCTCCTGCTACTCGCTGCGATTCGAAAGCCACACATAGATCAGCGAAAAGATCGACAGCACCACCAGCAGCGACATGCTCCACGCCGAGGCCAGGCCAAAGTCGTTCTGGGCAAACGCGATGCGGTAGCTGCTCAGCACCGGCGTGATCGTGCTGTTGGCCGGGCCGCCCTGCGTGAGCAAGAAGGGCTCGGTAAAAACCTGGACCACAAAGATCACTTGCAGCACCAGCAGCACCAGCATCTTCGAGGTGAGATTCGGCAGCGCGATGTAACGCACCCGCGCCCAGGGCGAGAAGCCGTCGATCTCGGCGGCCTCGTAGATCTCCAGCGGCACCTCTTGCAGCGCCGCCAGGTAGATCAGAACCGTGCCGCCCGCGCCGGCCCAGGTCATAATCACGACCATCGCCAGCTTGGCCAGCGCGGGATTTTGCAGCCAGAGCTGTGGCTCGACGCCGATCAGCGCCAGCAGGCTGTTGAGCACGCCGCCCTCGGGAGCGTAGATCTGCCGCCAGACCAGCAGCGCCACCGTCACCGGAATCAGCGTCGGCAGGTAGTAGACCAGCCGGAAAAAGCCGTTGATCCGCCGCATCTCGTTGACCATCAGCGCGATCACGACCGGGAACAGAAAGCCCAGCCCAACGCTCAGCAGCGCGAACTCGCCGATGTTGCGCCACGAGACGTAGAACAGCGGATCGGCAAACATGCGCCGGTAGTTGTCCAGGCCGATCCAGGTTGTCGCGCCGGTCAGGCTGACGCGCTGGAAGCTAAAGCCGACTGTGACCAGCATCGGGTACCAGGTGAAGTAGCCGAAGATCACGATCGCCGGGAGCAGAAACAGCCAGGCCGGCAACTGCTCGCGCCAGCGGATGCGCCGCCGCTCTCGTACCGATCGTCTCCCAAAAGGAAGCGCATAAGATTGGAGTTTCATCAGCGTCCTCGCATGTCTCCAAGTTCAGCCGCCTCGTCGAGCACGAAGTCCAGCTGGCGACTCTGCCCATCGTCGTCCAGCAGCAGCGTCAGCACGCCGCGCTCGGCGTCGTACTGCGCGCCGGGATAGTCCGCCGCCGTGCGCCGGCTGGCTCCATGCAGCCGCACCACCAGCTGGCGCCGGGGTGGCGTGTAGCTGCCGGCTCGCGCGCCGATCTCGAAGCTGAGCCGCTCGCCGGTCTTGCGCAGCCGGTAGTCGGTGAGGCAGAGCTGGCCCTGCTGGTAGTCGAAGCTGAAGCCGTCGTCTTCGTACAGGCTAAACGCGCCGTCGCCGGGATACAGATCGAGCGTCAGCGGATCGAGCGCCTTCTCGTCGGTGTAGCTCAGCTCGGGGCCGCTCGCAATGATCGCGCCGGCTCGCACGTAGAGTGGCATGCGCTCCAGCGGCGCTTGTGCCAGCAGATGTGTCGGACCCGTGATCTGCTCACCCGTCCACCAGTCGAACCAGTCGCCGGCCGGTAGATACACATGTCGGTGCTCGCGACCGGGCTGATAGATCGGCGCGGCCAGCAACGACGGCCCGAGCATCAGCTGATCGTGAAGCTGGTAGGTCGCGCTGTCGTCCGGGAAATGGTAGAGCAGCGGCCTCAGCAGCGGCGCGCCACTCCGCGACGACTCCCAGCACAGCGAGTACAGATACGGCAGCAGCCGGTAGCGCAGCCGCAGATAGCTGGTGCAGATCTCCTCGATCTCGGGGCCGAAGACCCACGGCTCGTGGCGCTCGGTGTCGGCTGCGGAATGGCCACGGCTGAACGGCATCAGCAGCCCCAGCTGCATCCAGCGCGCAAACAGCTCGCCGCTGGCGTTGCCGTAGAAGCCGCCGATGTCGGTTCCCACCAGCGGCACGCCCGACAGGCCCATATTCATCAGCTGCGGCATCGCCATTTCGAGATGCTCCCAGCGCGAGGCGTTATCCCCCATCCAGCAGGCGCTCCAGCGCTGGATTCCGGCGTAGGCCGCACGCGTCAGCACAAAGGGTCGCTCGCCGCGTGAGTGCTTCAAGCCCTCGTAGCTGGTCTGCGCCATCGCCGAGCCGTAAAGGTTGTGCACCTCGGCGTGAGTCGCGCGGTCGCAGGCCGGGCCCTGGGCGATGTCGAGATCGATCGTGCCGGGATCGCCGCCGCCCTGGCTGAACGGAATCGCAAAAACCGTCGGCTCGTTCATGTCGTTCCAGATGCCGCTGATGCCCTGCTGCACAAAATCGTGCTGGTGTTCGCCCCACCACGCGCGCACGTCGGGTCGCATGAAATCGGCAAAGACCGAGTCGTCGGGCCAGACAAAGCCTTGAAACACCTCGCCGTCGCTTCGGCGCAGAAACATATTGCGCTCCATGCCGTCGGCGTACAGCGGATAGTCGGGATCGACCTTCACCCCGGCGTCGGCGATCGTGACCACGCGGAAGCCGTCGCGCTGAAGATCGGCGATCAGCGTGCGCGGATCGGGAAAATTCGCGCCGTTCCAGGTGAAGTTGCGGTAGCCGTCCATGTGATCGATATCCAGGTGGATCGTGTCGCAGGGAATGCCGCGCCGCCGAAACTCCGCCGCCACCTGGCGCACATCGGCCTCGGTCTTGTAGCTCCAGCGGCTCTGGTGGTAGCCCAGCGACCAGCGCGGCGGCAGCGGCGTCGTGCCCAGGATCTGTCCAAAGCCCGCGACGACCTCCTCGGGCGTGGGACCGTAGACCAGGTAATAGTCCAGATCGCCGCCGTCGGCCTCCATGCGCCAGACGCCGGGCTGCTGCGCGCCCATATCGAAACGGCTGTGCCAGGTGTTGTTGAAAAAAACGCCGTAGGCCAGGCCGGGCCGCAGCGCCAGAAAGGTCGGGATCGCGATGTAGAGCGGATCGGTGCACGGCCCGTACTGGTACTGATCGGTCGTCCAGTTGACGAGCCGCTGTCCGAGCTTGTCAAGCTTGCCGGTACGCTCGCCGAAGCCGTAGAAATGCTCGCCGGCCTCGATGCGCTTGCTGCACGCAACCTGCCGCGCGCCCGCGCCGTCGCTCTGCCACTGAAGGCCGATCTCGTCGGCGCAGAACGGCTGCTGCCGGGCGTCGAAAAACGTCAGCTTGGACGAGGGCAGATCGATGCGCAGCGACAGCGTCGATGTTTCCAACACAAGCGTCTGCTCGGTCGTGCTGATCTCGACGCCAGCGCCCGGAAACTCTTCATCCGACCGGGCCACCGCCCACGAGCGACGAGGCTCGAAGGCACCTTCCGGCGCGAGCCGCACCCGGATGATCCGATCGGTCAGAGGCGTAATAGCGACGACAGGACCGTCACAATCCAAGAGCAGGGTATTTCCCTCACGCTGGTACGATCGCACGGTGCCCGGTTGGGTGAAGGACGGCATAGTTGAGATCTCTCCAATCATTCACAGGCTTCGGAAACGGTTATCC
>DASWTQ010000722.1:0-2326 GCA_036402055.1 Herpetosiphonaceae bacterium | reverse complement strand
GCGGCACGTCGGTGACGTTGACGAAGTAGGGCATAATCACATCGTCGCTCATCGCCATCACGCGGCCGTACATCTCCTGCGGCGGCATCGTGAGATCGACGGTGTTGTTGAACGACTTGGACATCTTGCGTCCATCGGTGCCGATCAGCAGCGGCGTGATCAATACATGCTGCGGCTCCAGGCCCATCGACTTCATCAGCTCACGACCGGCAAGCACATTGAATTTCTGGTCGCTGCCGCCAAACTCGACATCCGCGTTGATCGCAACCGAGTCGTAGGCTTGCAGCAGCGGGTACATCAGCTCCATCATCGAGAGCGGGCTTTCAGAGTCGAAGCGCTTGCGAAACGTCTCGTGCGCCATCAGCTGCTGCATCGTAAAGCGCGACGTGAGATTGAACACATCCGCCAGCGTGAAGCTGTTGTACCACTCGCTCTGCCAGCGCACCTCGGTGCGAGCGCGATCCACGATGTGAAAGAACTGCTGGACGTAGGTCTCGGCGTTGATGCGCACCTGCTCGGCGGTAAGCATGGTGCGCGACTGATCCCGCCCGCTGGGATCGCCCACCTGCGCCGTCCAATCGCCGACAATCAGCACGACCGTATGACCAAGCTCCTGAAACTGGCGCAGCTTGCGCAGCCCGACCGCGTGGCCGATATGCAGATCGGGCTTGGAAGGATCGAAGCCCATTTTGAGCCGCAGCTGCTTGCCTGACTTGAGCTTTTCGCGCAGCTCCGTCTCGACGATCACCTCGGCGACGCCGCGTGTGAGCAGTTGATCGATGTCCATTTAATTGCCTCACTTACCCAAAAATAGAACCTTTAGAGAACAAAGAACAACGGAACAAAGAACAAAGATGCATAACCATAACGTGACAGCACTTATATCCTGAGCTTTGTTCTGTGTATCTGTTCTTTCCTTTTTCACGTGCGCGCCCGACTAAGACAGGCCGCGCCGGACAAAACAAAACGAGCGTGGGATGGTTCCACGCTCGTTGATCTGATTCAGTCGCTACCGCTGATCGTGGAACACGTCGTCTATGCCTGCTGCGAATACGCATAGGCATACGTGTCGATCAGTGTATGCAGCTGGATATTACTTGCCTGTGTTTGCATCTGTATCACCGTGCGCTGCATCTTAGCAGACGCTTGCATCCGTGTCAATCAGGCGGGCTGTTTGGCGCGGCTGGGCTGCTTGGTTGTGCGCGTCGTCGTTCCCGTCTTGGCCGTCGATTTGGCTGTGGATTTAGTCGTCGATTTGGCTGTCGATCTGGTCGCGGTCTTAGCCGTCGATTTGGTCGCGGTCTTGGTTGCGGTCTTGGTGGTCTTGCCGTTGCTCGCGGCGCGCGCGGATGTCTTGGCTGTCCGCGTCGCCGTCTTTTTCTCGGCCTTCGCGACCAGCTCCGGCTTGGGCAGCGCCTCGACCTCCTCGTCGGTCAGGATGCGCGGCATCGTGCCGTCGGCGGGCAGCTTCTCGATGTAGCGGCAGCGCGGATAGCCGGTGCAGCTCAGGAACGGGCCGTAGCGGCCCTGCTTGAGCGCCAGATGATGGCCCGACTCGGGGCAGATCCGGTCGGTGATCTGGGCCGGCGGCTTGGGCTGTCCGCTGCGATCCAGCTTCTGGATCGTTTTGCAGTCGGGATAGTCCGAGCAGGCCAGGTACGGACCCCAGCGACCTGACTTGCGGATCATCGGCTTGTCGCACTTCGGGCAGCGATGCTCGGTGACCTGCTCGGCGACAACCAGACCGCCGTCGTTGGTTTTGGCAAGGTTGCGAATGTTCTTGCACTCAGGATAGCCGGTGCAGGCCAGGAATGGCCCGAAGCGGCCCTGCTTGATCGCCATGGGACGACCGCACTTGTCGCAGATTTGCTCGCCGTCGGCCAGCTTGGGCTGCTCTGCCAGCTGCACGCGGCCCTCGGCATCGCGCTGGAGATCGCCGGTGAAGCTGCACTCAGGATGCCGCGTGCAGGCCAGGAACTCGCCGTTGCGACCCCACTTGATCCCGAGCGGCGCGCCACAGGTTGGGCACGGAATATCGGTCTCGACGGTCTCGCCTTTGACGCCGCGCATTTCGCTCTTGGCCCGCGCGATCGTCTGCTCGAAGGGCTGGTAGAAGCCCTGGATCACGGGCACCCACTGGCGCTCACCCTCGGCGATGTCGTCGAGCTGCTGCTCCATCTGCGACGTGAAGTTGTAGTCGACAATGTCCGAGAAATGCTGCACCAGCATGTCGGTCACAACGCGGCCAAGCGTGGTCGGAACCAGCTTCTTCTCGACGACCTGTGCGTACTCGCGCGCCTGAATCGTCGAGATCGTCGGCGCGTAC
>DASWTQ010000721.1:0-35298 GCA_036402055.1 Herpetosiphonaceae bacterium | reverse complement strand
CGAGGTACGCGCTCGTCAAGGATTGCCTGGCGCTGAGGAGTTGCCTGGGCGTTCCTTCAAACATTACCTTGCCACCCTTGTTACCGCCCTCGGGTCCCATGTCGATGATCCAATCCGCGTTGCGAATAACGTCGAGGTGGTGCTCGATGACGACGACTGTGTTGCCGCTCTCGACGAGTCGGTTCATGATCGCGAGCAGGTGACCGATGTCTGACATGTGCAGCCCGGTGGTGGGCTCATCCATCACATAGATGCTGCCCTTCTTGTGCAGCTCGCTGGCCAGCTTGATGCGCTGGCACTCGCCGCCGGATAAGGTGCTCAGCGGCTGGCCAAGCGTCAGGTAGTCTAGTCCGACATCGCTCAAGGCTTGCAGTTTGCGCATGACGTCTTTCGCCACCTCTTTGGTGTCGAAAAAATCCAGGGCTTCCCGCACAGGCATGTTCAAAACATCGGAGATCGTTTTGTCGTGGAATGTGTAGGCCAGCACTTCATCCTTGAAACGCTTGCCGCCGCATATTTCGCACGGCATTTTGATCTCGTCCATGTACGACAGCTCGACATAGACGACACCCAGGCCCTGACAATTTTCGCAAGCACCTTTCGAGTTGAAGCTGAACAGGGACGGACTCACCTTGTTGACTTTGGCAAACGTCTTGCGGACCTCGTCCATGATTCCCGTGTACGTGGCGGGATTCGAGCGGCTGGAAATACCAACCGGCGTCTGGTCGATCACAATCGCGTCGGGGTGCTGCCGCAAAAAGCTCTGGTGGATCAGCGAACTTTTGCCGGAGCCGGCTACACCCGTGATCACGGTCAGAACGCCGGCCGGTATATCGACGCTGACGTTTTGCAGGTTATTGGCCCTGGCGTTGGTAATCGACAGTTGGCCTTTGGCCGCGCGACAATCGGATTTGATGGGCATAGCTTGTTTCAGATGGCGGCCCGTCAGGGTATCGGCGTTGACCAGATCCGCGAAGCTGCCCTCGAAGACGATTGTTCCGCCCCGCGTTCCGGCAAATGGCCCGACATCGACCACGTGATCGGCGACTCGGATCACGTCGGGATCATGCTCAACCACGATCACGGTGTTGCCTTTATCGCGCAGCTTTTGCAGAAGCTCGTTCAGGCGGTGTACGTCGCGGGGATGCATTCCGATACTGGGCTCGTCGAAAACATACAGCGTGTCGACCAGGCTGCTGCTCAGGTGTTTGACCATTTTAATGCGCTGCGACTCGCCGCCGGACAGCGTATCGGTCTCGCGACTCAGGCTGAGATATTCCAGGCCAATATCGATCATGTGCTGGAGCCGATCGACCAACGATTCGACCATGGGCGCGGCGACGGGATCTTTGATCGTCTTGATCACCTCGATCAGCTCATCAACTTCCATCGCCGCAAGCTGCGCGATGTTGTAGCCATTGATCTTGCAGCCGAGGACTGCCTGGTTGAGTCGCGCGCCTTTGCAGAGCGTACACGGCCCGTACGTCATGTAGGGCGCTACCGATTTCTGCGTGCGCTCGGAGTAGGTTTTTACGTCGCCCGTGATGTACTTGCGGCTGAACTTATCGATGATGCCTTCAAACGTCAGATTGACAGGTTTGCCCCCGAAGTCCATTTTGACTTTGTAGGGCTTGCTGTGAAGGAGCAGATTCAGCTCTTCTGTGCTGTAGTCGTCGAGCTTTTTGTTGTTATCGAACAGCCCCGACTGCATCAGGATGTTCCAGCCCCAGCTCTCTACGGCATATTCCGGGTACAAGATCGCGCCGTCGCTAAGCGATTTGGACGTGTCAAGAAACTTGTCGAGATCGACGCCGATCTTGCGGCCGATGCCGTTGCACTCCGGGCACATGCCCTGCGGGTCGTTGAACGAAAAAACATTGGTATAGCCCACGAACGGCTGCCCGACGCGCGAGAACAGCAAGCGTAGCACCGAGTAAATATCGGTGATCGTGCCCACGGTCGAGTGTGAGCCGCCGCCAAGATGTTTCTGATCGACGACGATCGCCATGCTCAGGTTTTCGATGGCGTCGGCGTCTGGCTGGGCGTAGCGCGGCAGAAAGTTGCGGACGAACGTGCTAAAGGTTTCGTTCAGCTGGCGTCGTGCTTCGGCGGCCACTGTATCGAAGACGATCGATGATTTGCCCGACCCGGACACGCCGGTAAAGATCGTGATCTTGCGCTTCGGAATACGCAGCGATACATTCTTCAGGTTGTTTTCACGGGCACCGCGTATCTCGATGTATTCCTGGGGCATCATTGACTCCTTGCCTGCTGTAGTATATGGTCGGCGTGCTTCCGGGGGACAAACGCAGCGAGCAGCGCGGGGCGAAGTTCTGCTCTTCAAGAGCGCTTCGTCCCGCGCTGCTCACGAGGTCGGCTTCGATCTCAGAGATCATGATCGAGGGTCAGACTGCTTGCAGAGCTGCTATGTTGCTCACCCACGATCGGCGTGCCAGCGCCTGCGCACCGGTTTGCCGCCATCGTAGATCGTCGAGCTGGCCTGCTCAAGGTTCAGCTCAAAGAGAATATAGCGATCGGCCGGCGCGTAGCTTGATGCTTTCGTCGCGAGCTGACGCGTCGCCGGATCTTCGACCAGCTGTGCACGCCCGGCGATAAAGAACTCGCCGCCGCCGCCGCCCGTATTCTCCACCGCACAATGCATGGCATAGCGACCATCGCGCTGGAGATCACGGCCCTTGGGCGAGGTTGGTTCCATGAACACGAACAGGCGTCCTTCCCCGATAATGGGTGTGATCGGGTAGACGCGCGGCGCGCCATCGTCGCGAATCGTCGCAAGATAGGCGATGCCGCTGCTCGCAAAGCGCTCGGCGCCGAATGCAGCCAGCTCGGGATCGGCGGTTTCCAGGTTGTTCCAGCTCATCGTGTTCATCCCTGTCGTAACGGCTACGGTCTCGGGTGGCTCCTATTAACCCTGACGCAGTCCAATGATGTTGCCGTCGGCGTCTTTCACCGATGCAATCAGCCCACCGCCACCAATGTCTTTGATCTCCTGCTCGATGTGTGCACCGGCGTCCAGGAGGGATTGGAGACTCTGCTTGATGTCGTCGACGGCGTAATAGGCTGTCATGCCCGCCTTGTGGCCGTTGGGGTCCAGGCCGATATCCAGGTCTCCAACCTTGAAGCCGACATAATACGGCGAGTCCGCATAAGGTTCGACGTCCAATAGTGTTTGGAGGGTTGCTTTGGCGCGGGCGAGGTCCGTGGTGGGATAGACGACAGCTTTGATCCCTTGATTCATGTGCAGCCTCCTTAGCTTACTGCCTTCTTTATGAGCGCGGCGATCCTTTCTTCTTCGGCGGCGGTCAGCTCCGTCAGCGCAAAGGCGGTCGGCCACATGACGCCCTCGTCGATGGTCGCCGTGTCGTTGAAGCCGAGCGTCGCGTACCGCGTGTTGAACTTCGCAGCGCTCTGGAAGAAACAGACGATCTTGCCGTCCCTGGCATACGCGGGCATCCCGTACCAGAGCCTCGGCGCGAGGACTGGCGCGTTGGCGGTGATGATTTCATGAATCCGCTGGGCCATGGCGCGCTCCTGCTCCGGCAACTCGGCGATCTTCGTGAGCACGTCGCTTTCGCCTGCCGCCCGGTTTTTGTTGGCGCGCGCTTCCGCCTTCAGCTCTTTGGCGCGTTCCTTCATCGCGGCGCGCTCCTCGTCTGTGAATACCTGCGTGCTCTTCTTTTCAGCTTGGCTCATAGCAATCTCCTTGCGCTGTTCTGATCTGCGCCGCCTGACGCGACAAATATTCAACCTGCTCAGAATTTAGTACTCTTGCGGCATCGGCTCGCCGGTCTCCAGCAGCGTCTTCATGTTGCTGAGTATCCACGCCCAGCCGCCGCTCTGCAAGCCCGCGTAGGTCGCAGTCTCGCCCTGAAAGTCTTCATGGACCACGGTAACTTTGGTCACGCCGCCGGGCATCGGCTCCAGCTCCCAGGTTACTTTCGTGGGCGCGTCTTCGTTCATCGGTGGCCAGAGCGAGTGATAGGTATGCACCAGCCTGGTAGGCGGCTCGGATGCAACCACCTCGCCCTCGACGATGGGCGAGCCGTTCGGCATGTGATAGTTAAAAGGCGAGCCGACAGTGAGATCGGTCTTAAGCGTGCTGCCATAGTAGTAGCGGGAGGTAAACTCCGACCTGGTGATAGCATCCCACACTCGCTCCTGCGGGGCCTTGATGATGATCTGATACACGAGCCGGGGCTTTGAGTCGATGGTCATAACAGTTCCTCCTTCGAGCGCGATTTTGAGATCGGCGAGCGTGCTCACACGTGCTGCTGAGTATTTGTTGATCCAGCGATCCGAGATGAGCTGGATTGGAACCGGGTTCAGGTAGTGCAGTTTTTCGCGGCCCACTTTACGCGTGGTGATCAGGCCGGCCTCTTGCAGCACGCGCAGGTGCTTCATCACTCCGAACCGCGTCATCGGCAGCTCCGACTCCAGCTCGGTGAGCGTGCGTCCGTCGCGCTCAAAGAGGAGGTCAAGCAGCCGGCGACGGCTTGGGTCGGCGAGGGCGCGAAAAACAGATTCATCTTCCATACCAGTATTATACGTGACTAAATGGTCACATGTCAAGAGTCAGATCATGCAACAAGCTGTCTGCGCCTCATTAAAGCGAGCAGCCACAGAAGTCAGTCTTGCTCTGACTCCTGCGGCTGGCAGTCAACGGATCGCCTGTTTTGCGGCGCGGGCTAGCTCTCGATCAGTGTGACATGTTAGTGCGCGCCGGTAGCATGGCTAGGGCAGCACTCGGAACGGCGCTATGGAAGCTTCGTATTCCGCCCTTACGTCTTGCGCGACAAAAACGTAATCGCCTGGCGGGATTCCCCAGTCGTCGGTAGAGATCGTACCGACGAAATAGCCTTCTTCGTTGGCGCGTGCTGTCGTGGTCCCGCCAACTGTCCCGCCGCCGGCCTGAGTGATCCAGTAGCTAAACTCTTCATTGGGCTGGAAGCCGAACACGCCGACCGTAAACTCCTCACCCTGCCGCACACAGTTTGGCTCGATGACAGCAAAACGCGGCGGGGCAATGTTTGCACACGGGTCGACTGGCGGCGCGGGAGGAGGTGCTAGAAACTCCCTGCCCAGCAGTCCCAGCAGCACTCGCGAGGCAGCCGGGTTATTGGGGTGATACTCGAAGCGCGCGCGCTCAAACCACTGCGTCACGACGTTGGCGCCGTCGGGATTCGTCTCCATCTTCGGCGCGGTCAGGGGGAGACCAAAGAGCATCGTGCTTTCCCGCTCGCTGGTGCGAGGATCGCCCAGGTCTAGCCCGTGACCTTGCCAGTATTCCAGAAATGGACCGCAGACAGAGCGCTCCTGGCCATCCAGATTAAAAGATTTACACGCGCTGCCGGGCCAGGGGTTGGGCGTACCGCCCTCTGCGCGCCAGTTACGCCCTTGACGCTGGAGCAGCGAATCGCCCAGGCGGCCAAGGAGAATATGGAATGGCCGTCTAGCTCCCGGATCGATATTTATTTCAAGGCTATTACGCTCAAAGAACTGGGTCGATGTCGGCTGGCCTGACTCCGTGGGCCGCTGCTGAGCGGGCGAGATCGGATAGCCAAAGACAGGAAGGCCGCCATTACCTTGCCAGTACTCGGCAAAGATCCCGGTGATACAGTCGTTGATGCCTGGAACATTGAAACAAAGATTGCCGCTTTGTGCTTTTGCCTGGTTGACCGGGACGCCTAACACCGCAAGCAGAAGGATAACGATCAGGGTTTGAGCATGACGCATGATAGTCCTCGCTATAAAGAAAACGAACGGCATGTCACGCCGACATTCGTTGAATCGAGCGCTGGAGGTTGATCAAAGATGTAGCTGAAACTCTGCTCGGAAGCTCGACCGCGAGCTGTAAATTCACATAAAGTATCAAGAAAGAAATCGCTGGCTTGCAATCTTTGATCGCGTATGTGCCGACCACAAATTATGATGAATTCATACGAAACTCCTTCGATAGCGCCGGATGTTACCGATCGACCTATCTGCGTCTTCAAAACGCCATGCGATCCTTATGGAACAGACACGTACAGCCATACGACCATGCCGCGACGGATTGGCGTGCCAGGCGCCGGGCTTTGCTGGAACACGGTCAGGTTTCCAGGTGAGCCACTCACCTGTTCGACTTTGACCTCTGCCCCAAAGTTTTGGAGAATGGTTCTGGCGCGCTGAATATCCATGCCTGTGAAATCCGGCAGCTTAGGCTGTGGCACCACAGTTGGCGGCACTCGCGTCGGCGGCACCCGCGTCGGCGGTATCCTGGTCGGTGGTACTCGCGTCGGTGGTATGCTCGTCGGCGGCACCGACGTGGCGGTTGGCGGCTCCGGCGTTGGCGGCTCGGGTGTGGCGGTTGGCGGCTCCGGCGTTGGTGTCGATGGCGCGGACGTTGGTTTCAGGGTCACACCCGTACGCTTTGGCGGCGCGGTTGTTGGCGTTGGTGTCGGTGGCTCAGGTGAGGGTTTCAGCGGCACGGACGTGCGTGTTGCTAGGATCGTCGGTGCGGACGTCGGCGTTGCGGTTGATGTCGCGATTGGCGCGATCGGCCCAACAATCCCAAAGGCATCTGGCATGAACAGCATACTACCGCCCAACACTGCGGCGATGCCCAGCGATCCGAGCGCGATCGTGAGCCGGGATCGACCTTTCTTCCTCTGAGGCTGGCTACTGATCGGAGTTGCGGAGGTGTTCAGAAGGTGATCGGACGGCTCTGGTGCCTCGGTGACGGTTGCTCTCATGCGCTCTGCGTCGATGGCTGCTTCGGGAGTGAGCGTCAGCAGCGGCACGACCTCGGTGCTGGCCGCAGCGCTGCGATCCTGGCCGGTCGTGTTTACAACCTCGGGAGTAGGCCCCAGCTGAGTATGCTCGCCCTGATGCGTCAGCTCAGATGCAGTTGCCTGGCTCGATGGCAGCACGACGATCGGCGGCAATGCTGCGTCTTTGTCGGCATCGATCGCCGGAGCCGGCAGCGCTTGCTCAGGGGTATCGATGATGGTTGGTGTCGTGTGAGCCGCGGCTTCGGGGTTGCGCTGTGCTTGAGCGCTCGTCCCGGTGGATGCTACGGCAGCAAGGAGCGCATCCTGCATCGCTTTGGCAGTCGCGGGCCGATCACTCGGCTCCAGTGCCAGCGCATGGTGTAGTACCGCGCTCACCTCGACAGGAATGGCAGGATTAACCTCATGAGCAAGAGCTAGCGGATCTGGTCGCTGGCGCGCGTCGGCCAGGAGGCGCAGAACTGCCTCCGGGGGAACCTGATTCGTGAGCAGACAATAGATCGTTGCTGCCAGCCCATATAAATCGCTGCGCGGCTCGGTTCCTCGTCCTTCTACCTGTTCGGGCGGCGCAAAGCCCTTGGTGTAGGCCAGGATGCTGCTTTCGAGCGTGGAGGGCTTTTGCTGCCCGGCAAAGCCTTTAGCTAAGCCAAAATCGAGCAGCATAATGTTGCCACGCGCCGTCAGCTTCAGGTTGGTCGGCTTGATGTCGCGATGAACGATCGGCGGATCGTGGTCGTGGAGATAGACGAGCACCTCAAGCAGCTGTTCGGTCCATTGCAGCACCTGGTCAAGCGGAAAAGGCGCATCGCGCTCATACAGCTGTGCCGCAAGGTCAGGGCCGGCGATATAATCCATGACCAGGAATTGACCGGCTGTGTCAGTGAAATGATCGGTAACACGCGGCAGCGCCGGATGGATCAGATTAGCCAGGAGCTGCGCCTCGCGCTCAAATTGCTTGCTGAGGCGCTCTCCGACCCGCAGCAGCCGCTTAATCGCGACACGTCGATTCAGCCGGATGTCGAGCGCCTCGTACACCGCTCCGAAGCCGCCCTGACCAATCAGGCGAACAATACGATAGCGATCATAGATGAGTGTGTTTAGCTCCAGGTTACTCATGACGCCTCGCTACGTCGCAATATAAGCTGGGGGTGTATAAATCGCCAGGCGGTAGTATGAACATCATGTTTTGGGCGTGCAAATGTGAGTAGTGCCCGGCTGTACCGCTTTGTGATGACGAGCAAACCTTATCCGCAAGCTGATGCTGGAGAACGTGCTGGAAGTATCCAAATTGGGATTTAGGCGGCAGCGCTCATTAAACCATGTGCATAGCCTGTTGTGGTACCGCTAGAGCGGTACAAGACCGGGACAAACACCGACCAATCGGACCGTGCACAGGGGCGGCCGGCATTGACGCCGGCCGTGGCTAGGAAATATCCGGCTTAGGCCTCAAGATAGGCTTTATTGGTCAGTCGCGCGCGCTGTACACCCTGATACATCTCGTCGATTACATAATTCAACAGCCCGATCAGAGCGGCTCCGAAGACACTGAACAGCGCAGGAAAGGGATTCGTTATCACGAGCCCATTGAGCATACCGACGATGTATGCCAGCGTGACGCTGAGCACAAAACGTAGCCAGCGCGGCTGTTTGATCGCTTCAATCAGGAACCAGAGCGTCAGGCCACTTAAGACTGCGCTCACGCATAGAGCAAGCAATGTAGAGCGAGAATACAGGAGATTCACGAGCAGATAGACCGGAATATGAACGATAAGTATAGCGATTCTACGTCGGGATAGCGTGTACACCAGCGGAGCGGCAATATACGGAAACGCATTAAAGAAGATCCAGACGCCGGGCATCGTTGTGCGAATAGTCTCGCCAACCAGGTATGTTAAAATCGATAGCGTGACGATACAGGCCAGCGACACCGCTGCCAGCTGAACATTATTCATTGCCTCGACTGTTCGCAGCACTATTTCCGTCGCCATCTGAGTAGTTGCAGCGATACGGCTGACTTTTGGTCTCGGCGCTTGATCAGGCAGGTCCGTTGTGCCGTAAACCGGGCTGATAGACGGCCGCACCGGGCGCGCCGACGAAGGTCTGTTTCCCACCCCGGCACGCTGTCGATCGATCCAGATAACGGGCGGTCCGACATCCGGCGCCGCAATCTCAGTTGCGATCTCGGTCGGCGTGGCTAGCACGGTTACCGGAGGCGTAGCGGTCTGGGTCGGCAGCGCCGGGTATGCCGCGTGAAGCATGCTGCGCATCGCCTGAGCGTTGGCCGGGCGCTCATCTTTTTCTAGGGCCATCGCCATGTGGAGCACGCGGCTGACATCCACCGGGACAAGCGGGTTAAGCTCGTGGACAGGAATGATCGAATCGGTCTGCTTTTTGGCGAGCCGCAACAAGCGTGTTTGCGCATCCGGCAGCGGCTCGTTGGTCAGCAGGCAGTAGAGCGTTGCGCCAAGGCCATACAGGTCGCTGCGCGCATCCGTGCCGGTTCCCTCCACTTGCTCAGGCGGCGCGAAGCCGCGCGTGAAAGCCATCAGGCTGCTCGCCGTCGACGAGGACTGGATCTCGCCGGCGTAGCCCTTGGCCAGGCCGAAGTCGAGCAAGATGATGCTGCCGTCCGCTTTGAGCTTGAGATTCTGCGGCTTGAGGTCGCGGTGGATGATCGGCGGCTGGTAGCTGTGGAGATAGTGCAGCACGTCCAGCAGCTGGTCTCCCCAGCGCAACACCTGATCGACGGGAAACGGCGCGCCTTGCTGGTCCAGCATAATGCCCAGATCGTCGCCGGGGATATAGTCCATGACCAGGAACTGCCCGGAAAGATCGTTGAAATAATCCGTGACACGCGGCAGCGCCGGGTGGTTGAGGTTGGCGAGGAGCTGCGCCTCACGCTCGAACTGACGACGGATCAGCTCGGTGATGCGCGTCAGCTGTTTGAGCGCCACCCGCCGGTTGATCCGTATGTCGATCGCCTCGTAGACTGCGCCAAAGCCTCCTCGCTCAATCAGCTGCACCACCCGATAGCGCTGCTGCAAGAGTTTGTCTGGACGAAGCAGGTTCATGGATGGGCCTCCGTACTTGCCGCGCGTGATAGCGCTGATTAGCGAGTTTTTCCGCTGCCTACCGAAGGCTCATCCATATCGACAAGGTCAAACCATTTGACCTCACCTTCTTGTAGAGCCACGGTCAGATAGCGCCCGGATGACGAGAGTGCTACGCTTGCGATCGCGCCGTTGATCTCCGTGGGAACCACTTTCTGGTTGTGCCACACTGTAACGTTATCTTTGTCGCTGGCGCTGCCGACTACCGCCAGGGTTTGCCCATTCTCGGACACTGCAACGTGCGTGATAGCCGCTCCTGCGGTGTAGCGCTGAGACGTATCTATGTCTTGTTCGGTAACGTGGAGCTTGCCCTGCGTGTCTACAACGGCAAGCGTCGCCCCATCCGCCGACACGGCGATATCGTGAACATCGTATTGCGTGCTCTTTAGGGGGGTCTCCTGCCGAGAGCCTATGTCCCAGAGCTTGACGATGCCGTCCCGTGAGGCAATAGTCAAGTGTTTATCGCTCGCAAAGACGACACTCAGCACGGGATCTTTGAGGGCCTGGCCGGCATCTGGAAATATCAGCGGGTCACCCATCAGGCACCTGCACGGCGCGTTTGTCTTGATCTCCGCCGGGATCTCCCACAACTGCACCGTTCCGTTGTCCAACGCCGCCGCAAGTAGTTTGTTGTCTGCGGAAAAGGCCAGACTGTGAATCGTTCGGAGACCGGAAACGTCCTTGACCATGAACGATACTTGTTCAATCTTGTCTTCTGTTCGCCAAAGCGTGATGCTCCCGTTCGACGATCCTGTAGCTAAGAGCTGGCCGTCCGCCGATAGCGCCGCCGTCTGGGCAGCACCAGGCCGTAGTATCATGGTCCCTATGGGTGACGACGATAGCGCCGGTGGCCTGGACGGTGCCGGCGTGGGCGGTCGTGTGGTCGGTGTGGGTAGTAGTGAGGTCGGTGTGGGCCGCAGCGTGGCGGTCGGCGTGGGCGGTAGTGCGGTTGGTGTGGGCCGCAGCGTGGCGGTCGGCGTGATAGCCGCTGTGATGGCCGAGGTTTGATTCGGGAGCGTCGCGGCTGCTCCCTGGCTGGAAATGGGCGGTGAGCTTGATGTGACGGCTGCTCGCGGCGGATCGAGCGCGGTGCGTGGATTGGCTGGAAAGCCCAGCATCGACGCGATCCCGTAGACGGCCGCTCCAAGCAGGACGAGCGCGATCACCGCAACCCCAGTGAGCCACATGCGGCGACTTGGTAGCGGCTGGACAGCATCGACGGCTGCCGCCGGACGTTCAATAGAAGCCGGTGCGGGCCGCATCGCAGCCGACTCGATCGTCGAGCTATCGGTGATCTGCGACGCGATCGGCTCCAGCGCGACGGTCTCATGCTGCTGAGCCGCCTGACCGTCTGAGTCGGTGACGGGAGCGACGGGCAGCTGCTCAACGCCGGCGACATGAATCACGATCCCGCTAATATTGTCGGGACCGCCGCGCTCATTGGCGAGATTGATCAGCGTATCTACGGCGGTTTCGCAGTCCGTTTGTCCCAGCACCGCCGCGATCTCGTCATCCTCGACCGTGCCCCACAGGCCGTCGCTGCACAGCAGAATCAGATCATCCTTGCGCAGAGTCTGAGTATCGAAATCGGGATCGGCCTTTGGTCGAAAGCCCAGATTGCGCGATAACACGTGACGCCGTGGATGGGTTGCTCCCTCCTCGGGCGTCAGCAATCCTTCACGCACCTGCTCCTGGACAGCGGTGTGGTCAAGGCTGAGCTGGTACAGCTGCTCCTGGCGCAGAAGATAGGCGCGGCTGTCGCCAACATTGGCGACTACCAGCGTGTTGCCCCGAATAACCGCGACTACGATTGTCGTACCTAGCCCGCGCAGCTCAGGATGAGTCAGGCCATGCTGATGGATCTTGGCATTAGCCGCCTGAAGCGCGCGCCCCAGACCGGCGACGATGTCGGCGTCGGGATCGGCGTAGTAGCTATGAAATAGGACTTCGACGGCAATGCGGCTGGCTTCCCTGCCGCCAGCGGCACCGCCCATGCCATCCGCCACGACAAACAGCTTGCCTTTCGCCGCCAGCCGCTCCTGATCGTTACAGTAGTCCTCGTAGACACCGAACGAGTCCTGGTTGGGCTGGCCCTGACGTGACCGCCCAACATCCGTCTCAGCGGCGAAGGTGATCTCTGTTTTGTGTTGCACAGTTACCGTGGTCACCGTCCCTGCCCTCCATCATAGCTGCTTTGGCGTTCCCTCGTACGCGTGCAACGGTTATGAGAAAAACGTGCTGGTGTCGCCATGCGTGGTGTTCTACGGAGTTGGTTTACACGGCGATGAGCCGGGTTGCGTTCCTCAGACAAGCTATACCTGCACGGCATTACGCAGCATCATCGCTGTGAGCCTGTCGCAGACGCGGCCGGCCTACCCGACGATCTCGGTTCGATTATCGAAGCCGCTGATATGTGTACGCGGGGCGCCTCCTTGCAAGGACCCCTGTGGTATCAGCTCGATGACCGTCTTCGTGCCGATGCGGATCAAACTGCGGTTGTCCCACACGGCGGAGCCTTGCTTGGGGATGAGCTTCGTCACGGTGTATGCGCCGCTGGAATCGCGGACCACAAAGGCCGTGCCGTTCGAGCTGCCCAGGTCTTCAACAACAATCTTGTTCCCCTCAAGGCTAATTTGGGCGTGCTGGCGCGATATTTTGCCGTCCCCTTGAATCAGGAAGGCCGAGTTCTCGCGTCCGATCACACACGGAAATTGCTTGATCACCCGATCCTGATTATGCGCAGCGTCCGGCGTTTCTACGAACCTGACCTGTAGCTCCAGCGCGCCGTCTTCAATCTCGGTTGCGCCGCCGCTTGCAGCAGCCGCAACCGGCACCCCGCGCGCCGCAGGTTTATGACCAAGCTCAGTCAGCGGCCCGTGAATATCCTTGGGCTGTGCAAAGTGACGCCGGCGATTCTCCGTCAACAAGGTTGCCGCGACGACAACGCCCGCGACGACGACGACGATCACCAGGCTGCTGCCCAGCACGAGCGGTGTGGTCAGGGCGGTGACGATCCGCGACATCAGGCCCATCCGTGGACGTCCAGGCACGGTGAACGTCTCATTTGGCGCCGTGAACCGCTCGTCGGTACGCTGATCGATCAGCGTGAGCTTGAGGATATAGTTCTTCGATTCTTCCACATCGAAGACGTTCAGCTTGTCCCTGGCGCTGACCTTGATCACACCATCCTGCGGCAGCGTGCCGCCCAGCTCCATGATCGGCTGATCGCCCTGGCTGATCGAGCCTTCGTAGAGCAGGGTTACACCACTGATACTCTGAATATTGGTGACCTTGATCATGAACTCGCCCGAATTGTGGTCGAACGTGGGTTTTCCCGCCAGCTCAAACGTCGGCTGAGCCGTGTGCTCCTGGCAGCCCGAGGCCAGCAGCGGCTTGCCGTCGAGGAGGATCTCCCGGTCTTCAATATCGATCGCCCGGATGTCCTCGCAGAACTTGCGCCCTTCTTTGAGGCCCTCGAACGAATGGATCATGGTCATGGTCGGGCCGATGTCCGTGCTCTTTGTTTCTGCCTGGAGCGGAATGGTGCTGCCCTCATCGTGAACTTTGAGGGTAACCTCCTTCACCTGGTCAGGATTGGTGACACTCAGCGTAACCACGTACTGGTTATTCTTGAGATCGATCTGGCTGCGGGCGATCTCGATCTTGGGTGGGCCTGCGGTAAAGCTGGTGGGCGAGTCGAAATCCGATGTCAAGGTGATCGAAGCCGGAATATCGTTGATCAGCGCGTTGAAATCGATTGTTGCTTTTTGCGGCCCCTGTGGCGGCTTAATGTTTGCCGTGACGAGCCACTGGCTGTTGAGCGCCGACAAGATCGTGTCGAAGAGCTGGTCAAGCCGCTCCAGCGTGTCCGATGTAGTCAAGGCAAACGTTCGCTTGGAGAGTGATTCGAGCGCACCACGGTTGACGTTGTCGCACGTCGGCGAGTCGCACAGGCCGATGGTATGCACCTGGGTCGTAATGGCGCTCGATTGACGGGCCTGGTTAACTACCTGATCTTCCTTGATCGGGCCGCAGCGCTCACTGCCGCTGTCTTCGCCGTCGGTGAAAATCACAACAGCCGGCCGCGCCTCTTGATTTGGCCCGCCGCTATTGGCTGCCTTAATGCCCTCAAGCGCCGCGTTGTAGAAACAGGTGTTCCCGGTGCCGGGCTCACGGTTCTGGATGCTGAGAATAGCGTTCTCGATCAGCCCGAGCTGATCCTTCCTGGTGAAATTGTGGACAAGCTCGGGTGTGTCGGAGAACTTGAAAACGGCGATCTCAGCGTTATTGGGAACCTTTCGGACGAAGCTCACCGCCGCGTTGCGCACATTGTCCATCTCCTCGTCCATACTGCCGCTCGCGTCGATGATCAGGGAGATGCGGATCGGCGTTGTCGCGGCCTCGATCTTGGCAGGCGCGGCGTCAAAGGTAGGCCCGTAGATCAGCCCTTCGCCATCGGGCTTGATCTGGTCTTTGGGTATCGGCTGGCCGCTGCTGTCGAGAATCGTAAACACCTGGCGCAGCTCCAAACTACCGTTGCCAGGCGCGACTTTGGTGAAGAGCAGCGCTGCCTGTGGCTTGGTTTGCGCTGCCGTGCCGACCGGTACACTTCCCACAAGGGCGACGACCAGCAAGGCGATATAGAAGATCCGTCTTTTCATGATAATCTCTCTGGTAAGTCAAGCCCGTTGCGCAAGCAGTGAGCGGATCATGGGCGGGACGCGTCCTTGAGCCGGCTCGCGCCCCATCGACAGCCATCGGCAAGACGTAGGTCTGGTCACCTTACGCCAGTTTTTGGATCTCGTCTAAGGTCGGCACGGTCTGCCCTGCCTCACGCTCATAGCTTTCAATCATGATCTTCAGGCTCTGCGCCAGCGTTTTGATGACCGGAAGCGACATGTTAACCGTCGCAATGGAACGTCCGTTGGCCTGCAAAACCAGGTAGCCGTCAGTCAATCCCAACCCGTTCACAAAGCCGTTTGCGTACAACATAGGCGCCTCAGCAAACGCTCTTTCGACGATCTCCTGCAATTGTTGAGTAGCTGATCCGTTTACCGATGTGCTATCTTCCATGATCTTCTCCTGCATTGTTACTGCGGCGGAAGGACAAAGCCATAGCGGGCCGCCACGTCCGCTAACGCCGGTTGTATCCTGCTGATTGGTGCATGATTATTGCGGGTAACCATATGAATTTCGGTGCTCAAGGTGTAGATAACCGCTTCATAAACATTCAACACCGGCTCCCAGGCGGCAGCGATCGTATCGGCGGATGCACGAAGCGCCCGCGACTCGATTACCTTGCTCCAGTGTTTGATCGTCGCGGTTTCGTGCGCAGTGCGCTCGCCGCCGATGAACAGGAGATCGGCGTTCGATCCGTCTGTGTTGAACAGGCGGCCTTCGAATGTGTTTTTGACAACCTGCTTGTCATAACCGGCAAAGCTATGGTCGTAGTCCTCAAACTCCAGGATCAGCAGACGATGGCGCAGCACGCGCAGCGAGCAGCTGAGCAGCTGGCCGTCGGGAATCAACGCCAGGAAGCCGTCCATGACCAGCTGGTCATCCTCGCCATTGATCACGTCGAGGACACGCTCAGTGATGATCTGCGGATCTTCATCAAACTCGACGCCTGAACCATCCGCTCGGGCGCGACGGAAGCTCAAGGTGATCTCCGCCAGCGGGCCGATCTCCTCGAAATACACTTGCCAGACGTAGTTGCGCTCAAAGAAGGCGTCCATGGCCATTAGTGCCTCCTGGCTCCTCGGCGTTGCGTGCGGCGGCTCATACCGGCTGTCTTCGCGCTGCTGGCCTTAGAAAAGGTCATACAGCTTCTCTCCAATGGCCGATCCGGCTACGTACCCGCCGATCCCGCCGACGACTCCACCGACCGCTCCGCCGATGGCGGTGCCTGGTCCAGGGCCAAAGAAGGTGCCAATTCCGGCACCAATGGCGGCGCCACCTTTCGCGCCGCCCCACGCGCCGGCCCAGCCACCGGCAACCTTGCTGGTCTCTCTGGCCTTGTCTTCGGCTGTGGCAATGTTATACACGTCGAGTCCAGCGCCAACAACAAAAAGCCCTCTCGACGCGCCGCGTACAATCTTGGCCCCGGAGATCGTGCCGGCGACATTGCCGCGTGGTACCGGATTCGTCGTAAGCAGCTGGTGATCGTTGGTAATCGCCCCGCCTATGGTTTTAAAGAGCGGCTGATTGATCTGGCCCATGCCGCCCTGCATATTCCAGTGGAAGAAGTTGAGGCCGGCCGGCACCGACACTGCTCTTCCACCGGGAAGGTACGCCAGGCCGGTCTTCGTGTTGATCGGGCCATAGTCCAGGCGAAGATTTGGTTTTGGAAGTTTGAAAGGAGCGCGTCCCAACCCGGCCTGGGGATGGACCGAGAAGATAGTATCTGGTCCCGAGCCGCCGATATATAACCACAGGCGCTTGCCTGCGTTTGTGTATCCGGCCGGCACTCGTCCCCGGGGCCCAAGCACCGGTACGGGCCCGGGTCCCAGCACAGAAGCGCCGGCCGCAAAAGGAGCCGTCGCCCAGGGACTCGCCGGCGACAAACCACCGTCGCCGGGGGCACCGTCAGATGCCCAACCCAGCGGGCTGGAGAATGGGTTTGTCGCTCCCAAGGCCGCGCCATTGCCTTTGAACAGCGCCGCTGCTTCTTCCTCGGCTATGCGCATGATCTCGCTGGCCTGCAACGTGACGGCGCGCGCCTCTTCCAGGGCCAGGATCAAACGCTGGAGCGCCGGAAACACGACCGAGTTCATCTCGGCGAAGAAGGCCGTCGAGCCGCGCCCGATCCAGCCGCCTTGCTCAAGTGCTTTGGTGGAGCGCGTGATGCGGCTGCGGAGATCAGCCGCCGCCTGCGACTGCTGGGCGAGCCGTCGAGCGACGCCTGCGAGATCTTCGTACTTGGCCTGGATGTTGTCGCCGCTCATGTGTTACGTCCCTCATCCCGCAGGATGAACTTCAACGTGATCTGGCTCTGGTCAAGCGTGATCAGCTGGCCGTGCTCCAGTGGAACCGGTTGATTATCCAGCCGGATCTCGCCGCCCTGCGCGTCCTTGATGGTGGTCGCGTTTTGCGACAGGCCCTGGATGTAGAAGCGTCCGTTGTCCTCGCTGATCTGGGCATGACGACGAGACACGCGCAGACCGCGCGGATGCGAGGCCAGATTGACGACCAGGCGCTCGTTGTGGGGTAGCGTGTCGTCTGGTCGCCCGATGATCGCCGGGCACCAGTGCAGCTTGTAGACCTTGTCGCCGCCTTCTTCGCGGAGATAGGCATGTTTGCTCGGTCGCTGCGTGCCTTCGGGCAGCGGCGGCTCATCCTCGGCCAGCACCAGGTGATCGCCGGAGGTGAGCTGCTGGACGAGCGGTTGTGCCGGCTCCAGCGCCGCGCCGTCGCGTGACCGGCGCAAGGTATAGGCGCTGGGCGAGCCCGACAGATAAGCAAGCGATCGGAACTCCTTAATAATCGCTTCGATCAGCTCGTGTGCGGTCAGCGTGGGCATGACCAGCGCGCGCTGCTGCTTCTCTTCAAACACGTCGATCGATAGTTCAAGCCGTGGCTGTGCTGCGCTCATAGATGTGATCCTCTTCTTGATCGCCCTCACGCGTCTAGGTCGTCGCTCCGTCGTCGGTCGAGAATGCGCCTTCGAGCGCGTGCAGGAGTGACTCCGTATCCATATCGCGATACAGGCTGTCGATAAACTCCGCTGGAAGACCGGCGGCACGCTGCTGCCGCACCCATAGCTCGCGCAGGAGCTTGACGATCGTTTCCTCGTCGTTCCAGCTGCCGGGATCTTCCAGGAGCAGCTGTTCCAGCACCAGCGCAGGGTGTCCGTTCCCGTTTCCAGGATGACCGTTGCCGGCGCTTGTATCCCCTTCCACGGCCACGAGATTGCCGTCCTCGTCGAGGACATAGCTGGACGTGTCGAGGATGTCTTCCGGTGCGTGCCCGTTGCCTTCCTTGAGCCGCGCGATCTCCTGGAGCATCCCGGCGCGCAGAACCGCCGCCATACGCGGAAGCTGCCCGCTTTTGACGCGTGGCGACCCTTCCTGCGCGCTGGTGGCCTCCTTGGCGATGGACCAGGCCGCTTTCTGATCGGGATACTTCTCAAGCAACCGTGCCACCCAGCGATCGAGCGCCAGTACGACCTGGCTTTCGTCCTCGCCGTCAAAGCTGCCCTCATGGCTGGCGCTGTCCTCGTACGGCGAGGCGATCTGGATCATCGTGGTCTGGCCCATCTTGACGATGTAGCCGCGCCCAACCTGAAGCTCGCGCTTGTCGAGCCCGGTCGGCAGGCGATGCACGCCCAGGTTTTCGAGCGCGCGGGCGTTGCGCAGGCCGATGCCATAGCCGGCGGACTTCACCCGGCGGGCCAGATCGTCATTGGTACCGTCGAGCATGCCGGCGATGATGAAGTGCAGGCCATCGCGACCGTAGCGCCGGGCCAGGGTGGCCAGCTCGCGGATCAGCTCGTGTTTGGCCTCGGTTTCTTCGCTGAAGTCATCGTAGTTGTCGATGACGACAAAGATCGAGCGTTTGAAGATGTCCGTGGCCAGCGTGGCGCTCTCGCGCCTGAGCCTGGCCGTCAGCGCCTCCAGCTCCTCGGGCTCCGAGACCGACGCCAGCACGTGCGGCAGCTGCGACAGCGCGTGAGCGCCGCCATACTCGAAGGTGCGGCGCTGCAAGTCGATCAGGACGAACATCACCTGTGATGGATCGTAGCGCTCGGCCAGCGAAAGCACCCAGTTGTAGATCACTGTCGATTTGCCCGACAGCGGCGGCCCGGTGACGGTGAAGTGCGGCCCCATGCGCTTGAGGTCGAAGAGCGCAGGCAGCAGCCGATCGTCCTGGCCGAGGATGGCCTCCACGCGCCGTGCTGCCGCCGGCCCCACCGCCTCCAACATCTTGGGCAGCTCAACCAGCAGCGGCAGCGTGGTGATCGCGGTCGGTCGTGAGCGCCAGTCGCGCGTCTCCATGACGGCACGCATAGTGCCGGCCATCTGGCGGATCTCTTCGCCTTCCGTCCGCAGCGACGTACCCTCCGCGTCTACGACACCGATCGACTCGGCGATGTGGAACAGGAGCGGACGCTGATTGCGCCGGATGTAGCCGCGTCCAGGAATATCGCCGAACTCAGCCGCGCCGCGACCCACGATGTCCATGTAGCGATCGCTGTCGGACTGGCGGAAGGTTATCCGCTCGCCAAACAGGTTATACAGCTTGCTGGGCATATTGTTGGGAATATTGGCCGCGACCGCAAAGGTGATGCCTGCGCCGAGCGACGCGCGGATCAGCGGCATGAGCCGCGTCTCCACCAGCAGCTCCTGGCTTTCCTGTAGCTCGGCGAAGTTGTCGATCACCACGAGAACCATGGGCAGCGCGCGGTCAGGATGGTGCGCGTTATAGTCGTACAAGGTGTTGGCGTCGACGGTGCTGAAGATCCGCTGGCGCTCCTCCATCAGGTGCTCCAGCTTATCGACCAGTCGCTGGAGCCGCTCTTCAAAGGCTTCTTCGTCGGCATAGATCACCGCGCCGACGTGCGGCAGATCTTCAAGGCTCTTCAGGTTACGCCCGCCCAGATCCAGGATATAGGCGTGGAACTCGTTAGGCGAGTGTGTGGCCGCCAGGCTAACGATCAGCGATCGCAGCAGGCTGGTCTTGCCAAAGCCTGAGTCGCCGAAGATCGCGAGATGACCACGGCCAAGATCAAAGCGTAGCGGGTCCTGGCGGGCCTCGGCCGGATCATCCAGCAGCCCGACAATCGGCTCACCGGCCGGTCGATCACCGCCGCCGCTCCAGCTGACGCCCGGCCAGAGCTGCTCGGTCTCACCGTTGAGCCAGTTCGTGATCGCCGGCTCAAGCCGGAACGTCGTCCCCTGCTTGGCATCCACGATCGGCGTTTCCAGGCTGACGTGCTCCGGCAGGAAGTTCGGCCAGGGTTTAGGCGCCATCTTGCCATACAGATCGGCGGCCAGCGCCACCACTGCGTCGAAAAGCCGGGGCGTCTCGTCGGTCGACGACTGCGCGGTCTGTTCCGGTCGATCCGGCCACACCACCAGATCGGCCTCCTCGTACGGCTGCGGCTCGCCGGAGTAGGCTACCTGGATCAGCTCAAGATTCTCGTTGCCGATCTGCATGTAGCCGCGACCCGGTAGGCCGTTGGGCAGCAGCGCGGCGTCGGGGCGGCGCAGCAGCTCACGACTGGTATCCGTCTGCTCCACGCGCAGGCACAGGCGCAGCTTGATGTTGGCGCGCATCTGGTCCGACACGCCCTTGGGCTGCTGCGAGGCCAGGATCAGATTCACGCCTTGCGCCCGGCCAACGCGCGTGATGCTGTCCAGCTGGAGGCGGTAATCAGGATTGTCGTCGATCATCTCCGAATATTCGTCGATAATGATGAACAGATGCGGATACGGAACATCCGTGAGATGCAGGCCCTTCTTGCGATACTCGACAATATCCTTGGTTCCGGTTCTGGCGTTCAAGCCCTGGCGGCGGCGAATCTCGGCGTTGATCGCCGTGAACATCCGATCGACGCCGGCCTTGTTCAGGTTGGTCACGATGTCGACGACATGCGGCATCTGCTCGAACGGCTTGAAGGCGCCGCCGCCCTTGTAGTCGACCAGGATGAAGTTCAAAATATCCGGCGAGAAGTTGACGGCCAGGCCGCAGATCATGGTCATCAGCAGCTCGGACTTGCCGGAGCCTGTGCCGCCGGCGATCAACCCGTGAACGCCGTCCTTCTTGGCCTCGAACTGGAGCGTGCGCGTGCGATTGCCCGAGACGATGCCCAGCGGAGCGTAGAGCCAGCGAGCATCGTCGGCGGTCGCGTTCTTGTCCCAGATCGTGCGCATCGCCGCCTTCAGATCGCGGGCAAAGACCTGCACATCCGAGCTGATGGCGAGCTGCCTGGCCAGCACCTGGCGGAACGACAGGCTCTGCGGCAGCGCCCCGATCCGCAGCGGAGTCTGGTATGTGTGGCCGGAGCGCTCGATGAACGCCTGCATCTGCTCGCCGATGCGCAGGATGCGCCGCTTCTCGGTCAGGCTCTGGCCCTGCTCGTCGACGGCGGGCGGCAGCAGCGCAATCTGAAACTCCAGCGCGGTCTTGCCGACGCGGGTATAGCCGCGCCCGTTGATCTCGTCGATGTCCGGGATCTTGTAGCCCACGATCCCGCTGTAGTCGTCGCTCTCGGCCAGCCGCAGCGTCAGGCGCTCCGTGAACAGGCTGTACAGCTTGCTGTTGAGGAGCTGAAGCCGGCTGACGGTGATCGCGAAGTGCAGCCCAACCGAAATGCCCTGCCGCGCCAGCGCCACAAACGCTTGCAGCAGGTTGTTGGGATCGTCCGCGTTGTCGATATTGCCGAAGGTCTCGATATACTCGGCGAAGTTGTCGATCGCCACCAGGATCGCCGGCTCAAGCCGGGCCGGCTGGGTGTGGTTGTACTCATACAGCGTGTTGACCCCGGCCTCGTTGAAGAGCTGCTTGCGCTTGTTGACGATGTCGTTCAGCTCACGCCAGAGCTGCTGCACGCGCTCCTCGTAGCCGCTCTCGTCGGGCTTGATCACGGTGCCGACGTGCGGCAGCGCGCCGAGCGCGTCCAGGCCAGCGCCGCCCAGATCGAGCACATGCGCCTGGAACTCGTCGGGTGAGTGCGTGGCGGCCAGGCTCATGATCGTCGAGCGCAGAAATGTGGTTTTGCCCCAGCCGGCCGCGCCAAAGAGCACCGCGTGGCCTCGGGAAAAGTCGACCACGAGCGGCATCAGCTGCGCGTGATACGGATCGTCGAGCAGCCCGGCAACCGCGCGCATCGCCGTCTCGTTCCAGCTCACGCCCGGCCAGGTTCCGTTGCCCGTCAGCCACTGATCCAGAAACGGGTTGAGCGCGAGGCGGCTGGTACGGCCAAGCGTGACCAGCGGCTCGTAGCGCCGGTCGAGATAGCGCGGAGCCAGCGCGTCGGCAAAGGTAAGCGCTGTAGGCAGCGCCGGTGGCCAGGGCGCGAGCGGCCGTGCCTGGTGCAGCAGGTCGTTGGTCAGATCGACCAGCACGCTGTAGAACTTGGGCTTATCAACGCCGAGCGGCACGTCGGCATACGGATACGGCTCGCCGGTGTAGGCGACCTGAACCAGCTCGATGGTCTCGTTGCCGACCTGGATATAGCCGCGACCGGGCAGGCCGTTGGGCAGCAGCGCGGCGTCGGGGCGGCGCAGCATCTCGCGGCTGGTGTCGATGCCCTCGACGCGCAGGCAGATGCGCAGCTTGATGTTGGCGCGCATCTGGTCCGAGACGCCGACCGGCCGCTGTGAGGCGAGGATCAGGTTCACGCCCTGCGCACGGCCAACGCGCGTGATGCTGTCCAGCTCTTCGCGGAACTCGGGGTTGTCGCTGATCATCTCGGCGTACTCGTCGATGATGATAAACAGATGCGGATAGGCGCCGTGCGTCAGGTGCATGCCCTTCTTGCGATACTCGACAATATCGGCGGTTCCGGTGTCGGCGTTGAGCTTCTGGCGGCGCTCCATCTCGGCGCTGATCGTGGTGAAGACGCGCTTCACGGCGGATTTGTTGAGATTGGTGATCACGTCGACGACATGCGGCATCTGCTCGAATGGCTTGAAGGCACCGCCGCCTTTGTAGTCCACGAGCAGAAAGTTGAGGATGCTCGGATCGTAGTTCAGGGCCAGGCCGCAGATCATGGTCATCAACAGCTCGGACTTGCCAGCGCCCGTGCCGCCGGCGATCAGGCCATGCACGCCGTCTTTCTTGGCCTCCAGCTCCAGGGTGCGCGGGTGATCGCCGGAGCGCAGGCCCAGCGTGACCTTAAGCCAATCCGCGTGTTTTGGATCGACGCTTTCGGCCCACTTGCGCGCGGTGGCCTGCCTCAGCCCGGCGATGAACTGCTCGTCGAGCGGCAGATGATGCTCGCGTGCCAGTAGCTGCTTGAAGAGCACCGCCTTGGCCAGCCCATCGACGCGAACCGGCTTGCGATAGGCGCGCGCGGTCTTGAGAAACACGTTGATCCGCTCGACAAATTCGCCGAGCCGTGCCAGCTCGTGCTCCGGCTTGACCACAGTCGCAGCCTGAAACGCCAGCGGGTAGCGCTCGGTTTTGAGGTAGCCGCGTCCCGGCACGTCGCGCACATCGGGCACCGACTCGCCCAGGATCGCGCGATATTCGGTCGGATCGGCCAGCTTGAGGGCAAAGCGCTCGGTGAACAGGTTATACAGCTGCGGGGGCACATCGGCGATCTGGTTGACCGAGATCAGAAAGTGAATGCCGTAGGGCTTCGAGAGACGAGCCAGCGTCACGAAGCGAGTGAGCACGCCATCGTCGGTTTCCTGGTCGCCGCCAAAGGTTTCTTTGAACTCAAGAAAATTATCGATCGCCAGCAAAATCGCCGGCTCGGGCTGCTGCGGATGTTTCTGATTGTACTCGTACAGGTCGAGCGCCTGGGCGTCGTTGAAGAGCACCTTACGCTTATCGACGATGTCGTCAAGCTCGCGCAGCAGCTGTGCGACGCGCTCCTCGTAGCCTTCTTCGTCGGGCATGATCAACGCGCCGACATGCGGCAGGTCGCCAAGCACCTGGAGATTACGCCCGCCGAGGTCAAGCAGATAGGCGTGGAAGTGATCGGGCGAGTGCGTGGCGGCCAGGCTGGCGACCAGCGTGCGGATAAACGCCGTTTTGCCGCGACCCGCCGCGCCGACGATCATGGCGTTGCCGCGCGGCAGATCGACGACCAGCGGCAGCTGCCGAGCCTCGTACGGATTGTCGACTAGGCCGACGACCGGACGCATCGCGTACTGCTGCCAATCCAGCTTGTCGAGCCAGCCATAGTTGCCGGTGAACCACTTGTTCACCGACGGATTGAGCGTCAGGTTAGGCTCGGGCGGTCGGCCTAGCGTAATGCGATCCACCTCATGCAAGTATTCAGGGCTGGTGATCGTTTGCGCCGACGGATTGTCGGAGACCAGCAGCTGGGAGAGCCACAGATGGCGCGGCAGGAAATCCGGCCAGGGCGCGCGCTGTTTGGTAACGCCCTCGTCGTTGGCCAGCGTCTTCAGCATATCGATCAGCGCGACGTACAGCTCGGGCGGGTCCTGATCCGGCAGCGGCGCCTGACCGCCGCGATCCAGCCAGATCACCGGCTCCTGTGGCGTCTGGCTCGGGTCGGTGTAGCGATCGCCGCTGTAGGCGACCTGGATCAGCTCAATCTCGTCGTTGCCGACTTGCAGGTAGCCGCGACCGGGCACGCCGGTCGGGAGGAACGCGGCGTCGGAGCGGCGCAGCATCTCGCGGCTTTCGCCGGGCGTCTCCACGCGCAGCGAGATACGGAACTTGATGTTCGAGCGCATCTGGTCCGAGACGCCGCTCGGGCGCTGGGCGGCCAGGATCAACGACACGCCCTGCGCGCGGCCCAGCCGGGTGATCGTCTCCAGCTGCGTGCGGTACTCGGCGCGCGCCGCAATCATCTCGGCGAACTCGTCGATGATAATGAACAGATAAGGGTAGGCGCCGTGCGTGAGGTGCTTGCCTTTCCGCCGGTACTCCACGATGTCCTTGGTATCGGTGTCGATATTAAGCTTCTGGCGGCGCTCCATCTCGGCCTTGATCGAGGTGAACATGCGGGTCACGCCGTCCTCGCCGAGGTTGGTGATCACGTCGACGCAGTGCGGCAGGTTGCCCTTGAACTCGTTAAACGCGCTGCCGCCCTTATAGTCCACCAGCACGAAGTTCAGCACGCTCGGATCGTAGGTGATCGCCAGGCCGCAGATCAGCGAGATCAGCAGCTCGGATTTGCCCGAGCCGGTGCTGCCCGCAACCATGCCGTGAACGCCGTCGCGCTTGGCCGACATCACCAGGGTGCGTGGCTTGTTGCCCGACATCTTGCCAAGCTTGACGCGCAGCCAGTTGGCGCTGTTGGCCTGCGTGCTTTTCTGCCACTTCTCGCGCGTTTTTTCCTTCAAATCGCTGAGCGTGGAGAAGCCCATCAGATCCAGAAAAGGAACGGTTGTCGCCAGATTGGCACCAAAGCCCTGCCGCACATCGACTGCCGCGAGATCATCGGCCAGCGCCTGCATCTGCGCCGGGCTGTCGACGAGATCCGCCGTGCCGATGTAGCGGGCGCTGTTGACGCCGGTCTCGGCAAACCGGAAGTGCAGCCGTGGCTTAGCCTCGTCGCGGCCGCTCGTGGCGGGCGTCGTTCGCTCGACCTCAAGCACTGAGCGACAGCCGCTCGGGATTTTGCTGCGCTCCGGGACCAGAAAGATCACGCTGGCGCCTAGCTCGGCTCCTTCAGCCAGCAGAATCGAGATCGCGGCGTCGGACTCGATCTCGCGCAGCCGGGGATCTGAGTCGTAGGTGGCATCCAGCAGATCGACGATCACCAGCACATGCGGCAGCGTGGTATCGCCCTTGGCCTCGTCTTTGTCGTGATCCTGCATGCGGATCTTGCGCTGCGCTAGAACCCTGCGGATACCTTCCAGAAACTGCTCAAGCTCACCGCCGTCGTCGTCGTCGAAGGCGCGCTCCTCGGGATCTTCCTTGATCTCGCGCACAAAGCAATGGTATTTGTTCTGCTCGTCGGCCTTGCTATGCGGCAGCTGCTCGGTCCAGAGCCATTCCTGCCGCTCGCTGGCCAGCACGTAGAGCTTGGCGTCCATCGGCGCGTGAAAGACGACGTAGTGGCCCAGAAGCGCGCGTACTGCCTCATACACCGGGCCGCGCTGGCCGGCGATGCCGAGCGCGTGGGTGTAGGGCGGGCGAAAAGCCTGCTCCAGCTCCTGGGGTACCGCGTCCTCCTCTTCCTGCTCATCGTCTTGCTCGCGCGGCTTGCGGAGCGAGATGATGACCGGCGCATCGGTGACAAAGAGCGACTCTTCCTCAAGCTTCAGCGCCTCGCGCATCTGCGGGCTATCAAGCGCGTCGACGTTGCCGAGCTTGTATTTCACCGTCGAGGGAATGGTTCCCAGGCCGAGTCGCACAAAGCCAAAATCGGCGTCGTCGACCCGCCGCTCCCAAAGACGTGCTTCGGTGCGCAGCTTCTGCGACGGCTGCTCGATCTCGGCGCGGGCGGCGCGTACGATGCGCTCAACTGCCGGCACATCCGGGTAGTTGTAGTGATAAGCTCGCCGCTGCATATCGTGATAGGTATGCATCTCGCGGTGAAGCTCGACCAGCCGATCGCTGTAGCTTTGCTCGATCTGCGCCTTGATGCGCGCCTCCTGCCGGAAGCTCAAGTACGAGGCTACCGCAGAGAGCGCCATCGGGATCACCAGCAGCAGGCCAAGCGTCGGGCTGCCAAAGAGCGCGCCCGCGCCAAAGGCGATCACGCTGATCACCGGCAGCGCAATCTGGATGATCCAGCCATATGGCTGCGCGGGATAGTCCGGCGGTCGGGGTATCTCATGCTCGCCGAAGGGGAGTGACGGCTGGAGACGTGGAGGCCGATCAATATATTTCGAGTCGCTCATCAAACATAACTCCGGGATACTCAGCGGGTCAGCGCCGATAGACTCTCCACGTTCATCGCGACGACGACGATCAGAATAATGATGGCCAGCACCGCGCCCACGACCAGCATACTCAGCCTTAAGCTCAGCCCCCGGCTCTTAACCGGTGCTTGCCCGAAGCAGGCTTCCAGCTCCTGCGCCATCGCAAGGGCATTCGGGTAGCGCGACTCCGGCCGCTCGTCGGTCGCTTTGAGCGCGATTTTGGCTGCGGGCGCGACATCGGCGCTGCGCGTCATCTCCACCCGGCGGCGCTGCCGCACGGCCTCGTACACCGCGTCGTCGCTGGACAGCTTATAGCTATACGGCGGCTCGCCGACGAGCAGCTCGTAGAGCGTCAGCCCCAGCCCATACACATCGGTAGCGTAGTTCGCCCGGACAGTAGGCGCGTCGATCAGCTCGGGAGCGGTATAAGCAGGACGCACAAAGAAGCGATGCCAATCCTCCGCCAGGCTAGCGTCATCGCTGGCGACGCCGAGATCGAACAGCAAGATGCCGGGCGCGCTGGTGTCGTCGCCGAGGCGCGTCAGCACCACATCCGGGCTGATGCCGTAGTGAAACCGGCCTTTGCTTTGCAGGAAGGCCACTGCCGCCGCCAGATTGGTCATGATCCAGCCGATGTGATACACCCACATCTGCCGATTCTTGCTGAGGATACCCCGCAGCGGCTCGCCGGAGAAATATTCAAACAGGCAGTAGTAGAGCAGATGGCCGCGCAGCACAACCTTGCCGTAGGGCTCATTTTCGACGCGGGCGTTGGTGTAGGGCGGCAGCAGGCGCGGCAGGTGCTCCACCTCGGCTTTCTTGCCCTGAATGCTCTGCAAGAACAGCGCTTCACGCTTGAGCCGCTCGCGATTCTTGGTGCCGGGATGCGCAACTTTCAGCAGCACCTTGTTCTTCTGGTAGCGCGCCTCGTAGATGACGGAGGAGCGCAGCACCATAATCGGCTTGACAATCTCGATATTCCCGAGCCATTCGCCGTGATCCAAAATGTTCGGAGACATCTCAGCCGGACAGTAGATTTGCTGGCAGTAGAGATTGTTATCAGGCGAGGTACGCTCACACAACAGACAATCTTGTTTCACGGCGCTCCACCTTTATCAAATGCGTAGCTATTGCGGATCGGTAGGTCACGTTGACGCGCACCGCGCTGGCTGTGTGCGCTGGCGATAAAAGACAAGATGGGAAACTGCCGCGTTTGGAAATGTGGAGCAGGGTGTGAGCAGCGCGGCGGCTCCCGGTCTATGCAGTATAAATGACTGGATTGTTGCGATCCTGTGCCGGGACCGCTTAGAGGTGAAACCGTGAAGCGCCACGCTGGTCGTTGTTCTCGTAGTTGACGACCGCCGCGTTCAGGTCTTTTTGCAGCTCGATACACTTATCGCCCATCTGCTTGATCTGCGGACGAATCTGGTCGATGTACTGCGCGACGACCGCGCCGCCCACCAGGCCGATAAATGCGGTTGTTTTGAGAATCGTGGAGAGCGCCTCAAGCACCTTCGAGACGTTCGTGAGCACGTTGCCGATATTGCCGAAGCTCTTCGCCATGTTGCGCACGGCGGGAACGTTCATAAAGATCTGGGCATTCGATGCAGTGGCCATGAATTTTCCTCCTAATCACGACGGGTGGATGCCGCAGCCAGGCGCCTAGAAGAAACGAAACGCTTCAAACAGGCGGCCTTGAATCAGCCGGTTCACGTCCTGGTCCGCCCGCTCGATACGCTCTCGCGCCTGAACCAGGTTCGTGCCGAGCACGCCGATCGTCGCCTCGATGGCGCGCGTCTGCGGAATACACAGCGACTGAACTTCTTGCACAAACGCATCGGCGCCTTTACCGATCCAGACACCGCCGATGACCTGCTGAACCATGAGATTCATCGGTTTGAGCGCCAGCTCGGCCACAATGTTCTTTTGCTGGGTCAGCTGGGAAAGCACGTTCTCCAGCACGGCGCGAGCAAGCCGGATCAAGGGATTCGAAAACATGGTGAGCTACCTCCTCAATGTATGGTTACTAGCCCATCTGGCTCTTGACCTGGGCGTCGCCTTCCTTCATAAAGTCGACCGCTGCCTTAACGTCGTTATCCAGCTCGTTCATCTTGGCCTTGAACTTATTGAGCGAGGGGATCAGCTTGGTCTTGATCGCGTCGACATACGCCTTGCCGCCCGTGCCGAGCAGCGCGCCTTGCTCAAGCGTATTCGCGATGGCCTGCATCTCCTTGATCGTTTGATCGAGCTGCTGGGAGCTGGCCTTGAACGTTTTCCGCATATCCTCCGCTTTGGCGAAGTCGATCTTGATAATATCGTGAGCCATAGAAGCCTCCTGATTAAGCTACTCCCGTGAACGGCGACGCGCTACGCGCGGCCAAACGGCGCGGCGGCGTCTTCTTCGGCCTGTTTCATGGTTTGGGCGATGGTTTTGGTAACCGTGCTGGCCTCTTGCAAAGCATTCTGTAGGCGCTGCCCGGCCGGCAGGACTACGCTGTTCATCTCGCTGAAGAAGGCATCATGACCACGGCCGATCCAGCCGGTCTCCAGTTGAGACATGCTGCCTTTGACCTTCTGCAACATGCTTTGGATGGCCTGCGTCTGGCGTGAGAACTGGTTGGCGACGTTTTCCAGCTGCTCGTAGTTGGCCCTGATTTCGTCCGACATGTGTGTCCTCCTGTGTTGGGGTTCCGTGCTGATGTTGTGCCGCCGTGGATCTGCACAATCCAGGCAGCCGGCCCAGCCCTGAAAACTGGCGAACAAGCCCGGAGGCGGTGCTCGCGTGGTCACAAAATATGGCGTGGACGAACCTATCCGCGCGCCCGGCGTGCTGTCACGTTGAGGACGTGAGCAGCTGAGGCAACAGCGGTCGACTACAGATGTTGCCGAATACAGGTCTTATGGCACTCGGTCATATCGGCTGTTGAGCCGTCGGCGAATGGATCTATGGACTGTGCTTGATCAGGTGTATCAACGGGGTGTGCTGCGCTGGTGGTATTTAACACTATTCGTAACGAGTCGTGGTCCCGGTCAGGTGTGACATAATCGTGACAAGAGAGGGACAGTAGCATGTCTGGCTGGCCTTTTGCTGGTCCTTATACACGCTGAGCGATGAAGGAGTCGCGCTCAGCGTAGCCCGATCTCATCGACCATGGGTGAGCGTGGGCTGCCGAATCTCCTGATAGCGCCGAGCAAATTTATCGATCTGCGTGGACTCGCGATAACAAGCCAGAACACGCGGGCGTAGTCCAGCATGACGAACGGATCAGCCTTGAACCTGACGCGCAGGTGTTGGGCTGAAGCAAGCTGATTGGCGTGAGCTTCTGCCGGTTAATCTGCCGCGTCTAGTGCATATCTCGTTGCTTGCTCTAGAGTCATCGCCTTTCCCGCGTCTAAAGCCAGCGTCAAGTTGGGCGTGTCGAGCTGAGACCTGATCGTCGCGAGCGTTGCAACATAATGTTGCTGCTGGTACGCAGTGCGCACCGTTGCGATCATCGTGCGCAGCTCCTGGCTGGCGGCGAGCAGCGTTGCGGCGCGACCGGGCTTGCCCTCGGCAACCGCGAGCGCGGCCAATCCTTCTAAAACCTCGGCGCAATTCCGCTGATCGCGAAGCTCCCAGAACCGCGCTAAGCTCTCGCTCAGTGTGGATTGAGCGTGCGCCAGATCGTTGGTCCACAGCGCGACCAGGCCCAGGTTATTGAGCGCAAATGCGATGCCTTCCTCGTCGCCCAGCTCGCGCGAAAGATGCAGGCTTTCTTCGAGCAGCGTCGTCGCCTGCTCGTAGGCTTGCTGCATCAGCCTGGTATAGCCGAGATTATTCAGCAGAGTCGCCACGCGCTCCTGATTGTTCAAGCTGCGGTAAAGATCGATCCCTTTTTCATACCAGATCTGCGCGCGCTCGGGATGGCCTTGTGCGTTGGTTACGATACCCAGCGCGTTAAGGGCCAGGCCCTCGGTATACTGATCCGATGCCTGCTGGCTAAGCGCCAGGCTCGTGCTCAGCTTTTGCTCGGCGGCGGTATAGTTGCCCCACTGGATGGTCAATATGCCAACCCAGTAGAGCGCCCGTGCGCGCAATCCCTCACTCATGACCTCGTCGGTGTCCAGGACTTGTTCGAGCCAGTCGTAGCCCTCCTGGAGATAGCCGCGTATCCACCAAAAGCGAGCCAGAGCATTGCACAGGTACAGCGCTGTCTCCCGTTGTTCTTGCTGGAGCAGCCAGTGTAGTGCAGTACGAAAGTTTTCGTGCTCCGCTTCCAGAAACTGGAGCTGAGCCTGCTGGCCGGTAGATGTGAGCTTTCGCTCAGCGGCTTCGGCCAGGCGCAGGTAGTACATCGCGTGCTGGTTCGCAACGTCGTTCTGGTTGTGACATTCTGTGAGTCGCTCCCGCGCATACTCGTAGATCGTCTCCAGCATCTCGAAGCGAGGCTCGCCCTGCTGATCGTGTACCTGTTGCAGCATGCTTTTGTTGACGAGTGACTGAACCAGATCGAGAACCGGCAGCGACAGATCGGCTGCTGCGTTGCAGACCTCCTCGATGGCCTCAAGCGAGCAGCCGCCCGCAAAGACCGCCAGGCGAGCAAAGAGCGTTTGTTCCTCCGGCTCAAGCAGGTTATAGCTCCAATCGATCGTGGCGCGCAGGGTGCGGTGGCGATCCGGCAGATCATTTGCGCCGCCGGTGAGCATCGGCAGTCGTCGATCCAGCCGTTGCAGCAGGGCTTTCGGCTCTAAGATTTTGACGCGCGCGGCTGCCAGCTCGATCGCCAGCGGCAATCCGTCCAGGCGCGCACAAATATCTGCAATGGCTGCGGTTTGACCATTCGCGAAATGGAAGTTTCCCTTGATCGCCTGGGCGCGCTCAATAAACAAGCGCACGGCATCATACTGGAGCAGCGTTGCGTGATCCGCCTCGGTCCTGGCCGGAACTGCCAGTGGATGGACCTCATACTCGTGCTCGCCCTGCAAGTGAAGCGGTATGCGGCTGGTCGCCAGGATCGTGAGGCGGGATGCGCCCTGAAGCAGATTTACGACATCTGTGCAGGCCGCCAGCACGTGCTCGAAGTTGTCAAGCACAAGCAGCATGACTTTGTCGCGCAGGAATGTTTGCAGCGTCAGCCACAAAGGTTGCCCGGGGATCTCGTTGACGTCGATCGTTTTGGCGATCGTGCTGAGCACGAGATCAGGATCGGTGATCGGCGCTAGCGGGACGAAGTAGCAGCCGTCAGGGAACGAGGCACGCTGCGCCTCGGCAGCAGCCAGCGCCAGCCGAGTCTTGCCCACGCCGCCGGGGCCAGTCAGCGTAATCAAACGAATGCGGCCCTGAACGAGGATGCGCTGTAGCGTGCTCAGATCGAGATCGCGCCCTACCAGTGACGAGGTCGTGAACGGCAGATTGCCGACTCGCAGCTCGACTTGCGGATCGCCGTAGCTCAGGGCGACGCGCGGCGCACTATCGTTGAGGAGCGCCGGTACATAGGTGAGGTCACCACGAGCCCAGCGCACAAAGGTTTGGTGCACGTTGGGCCGCAGCTGAAGGGCCTGCGCGATGAGCAGCGCGATCTTCGGGGATGGCGAGCGCAGGTCGGACTCGATTTTGCGGATCGTTTCTGCCGCACAGCTCGATAGGGCTGCCAGCTGCTGCTGGGTCAGGTGGAGCGCCTGGCGTCGTTGCCGCACCCATTGACCAAAGCTGGGATTGTCGGTATCCATCTTTCGTTTTATGCTCCTTGGTAGATGCAGCTATTTCGCTTCTAGGGGGCGGGCTCCACCAGGGCTTCGAGAAGTCATAGCTATAAGCTGGTCGATACGAATGAGCTACCGGCTTTAGTTCGTGAGCGAGTAGGGCTTCTTGTCGCTGAAACAGGCTCTTGAGGGGCAGAGCCGCCGCAGCAGTGGCGAAGCGGGCTATGCGAGGCGTGAGCGCAGCGCAGCGCATGTAGCACAGGTTGGCTTGACGATGGGTCTGACCTCCCAGATTGAGGTGAAACCAGCACCTCTTCTATATGTTTAGTGACAAAACATACGACGATTAGCTAACCGTAGTCCAGAGAGCGTAAAAGGCACAGCTGAGCCGTATCAGTTGCCGGCTACATAAGCACATAGCCACCAGCCGCTGATACCGCGCGTGCTGGGGGACCAGCCGAGCACGACAAACATGCTTGTCGGCTGGCCGGTGAATGCGACGCTTCGCTCCACGGTGAGCGCTGGTTGTAAGAGCTACAGCTATTGTCAGGCAACCAGCCACAGTCATTGTGGTCAATAGTGGCGCTGCTTTCCGGCAAGCTCCGCCAGAGCTAGTGCATCGGAATACCGGCCTCCTACAGGCTGGCGAGCAGATTCATGCTGTGTGTACAGCGGTGTAGTATAAAGATCTGTGGATAGTAACTTGTAGAGCGCGCCTATTAAACCACAGTGGTGGGCTACAGGCAAGCGTAATGTACCAAAAACGCATAACCCTCCCTCAAGGCTCGACACCAGGACAGGCATTGAGCACAACTACGCATACAAACGCTAGCGCGCGCGCGATAGATACTACCAACCGTGTGTATGACGCAGCCGGCGACGAAGCACTAAACGCGCAGCACTATTGTTATTAAAGGAAGTTAATCGCATTAAATCTTGCAGATCAATTTTCTGCCTGGCCTGAGAGCGTCAGGCAGCGGAGCGTTCGCCGCGCCCGTTGATCGAAAGAGCATCGACGCTGCCTGGTAGCCATGACGCTATCGACTGAATTGCACCAGTTTCGTAACACATTGTCCCGCTTGTGTCCCGCTCGACCGTGACCACAAATAGCTGCCGACATGGTTGAATAAGCATGAGCCAACCGGTGTTCAGTGCTGCCCTTTTGTTTCTGCACCCACAATCAAACCTACATCAGCTAGCACATGCATTGATCTTGTACGGGCGTCAGCCATACGCCCCGACGACGCGGGTGCCGGGCCGTGTGCCCTCTGGGGCATGTAGCCCCGCCCGTGTGTTACTACCGGCACCCATGGCTCAGCTATTCTGACAATCGCTGTAATGAGTCGGTCGGCATTGTTAACCTCAGAGCGGTCAATCCCCCCAACTTGCACAGGAGCCGTTCACGCCCTGTTTGGTGTGTGGTGCCGGTCGATTTGTTACGCTTTTGAGCACGCGCCTGCTGGACCACAAAACTATTGCCAGGTAGCCTGGTGGTTTCACGTCATGCAACCATGATACGTGGACGAAATCTCGTTCCTACCCCGTGGTAAAGGATTAGAGCATGCCCACAACATTACCTCCTGGAACTGTTCTCCACGAGCGCTATCGCATTGAACGGCAGATCGGGCAGGGTGGCATGGGCGCGGTCTACGAGGCGGTAGATATGCGCCTCAAGCGTCGCGTAGCCCTCAAGCAGCTCCTGATCGACGGCTCGTACGTGAGCCATGCTTTCGGGCGTGAGGCCCAGCTTTTGGCGAATCTCGATCATCCCGCGCTGCCCACTGTCTCGGACCACTTCACGGATACATCCGGTCAGTTTCTGGTGATGCAGTATATTCCTGGCGATGATCTGGGAACCCTGCTGGCTCAGCGCGATACGCCCTTCCCACTGGCACAGGTTCTCGATTGGGCCGGTCAACTGCTGGACGCTCTGGATTATCTGCACAACCAGCCGCAGCCGATCCTGCATCGCGACATCAAGCCCCAAAACCTTAAGCTCAAGGATCGCGGCCAGATCATGCTGCTGGATTTCGGCCTTGCCAAGGGCTCTACGGCGGAGATGTCGCGCATGACGCACGGCGGAAGCATCATCGCGCATACGCCCGGCTTCGCGCCGCCGGAGCAACAGGAAGGAACCGGCACCGATGCCCGCAGCGATCTGTATGCGCTGGGCGCGACTCTGCATCGCCTGTTGACGAATACGCAGCCCATCGAGGCATTGACACGCTTCCGCGCGCTGGCCCGGCAGCGAACCGATCCGCTGCGACCCGCGCATGAGCTTAATCCAGAGGTGCCGGAGGCCGTCAGCCGGGTGTTGATGCAGGCGCTGGAGCTGGAGCCTGACGATCGTCCGCCGAGCGCGCGTGCGATGCTGAACGCGTTACGTGCCGCGTCTCCCCAGGCCGGAAGTGTGCTCGCGACACCTGCCGCCAGGATGTCGACGCGCTCCGAAGCAACGATCATCGAGCCGGTCAGCGAGCCGGTTCCACCTCCTAGACGCAGGCGCAAGGTGTTGCTTGGTGTCGGCGGTATTCTCATCGCTGCGCTGCTGATAACCGCCAGCATCGTGGTGCCGCCAATCATCAACAGCTTGTCTCAGGCAGCCAGCGCCCAGGACGACCCGCCGGCGACTCTTGTTGCCGACGCGCCCACGTCTACGCCGACACAGACGCTGGAACCGCCGACGCCGACACAGACGACGGAGCCGCCGACGCCGACACAGACGCTGGAGCCGCCGACGCCGACGCAGACGCTGGAGCCACCGACGCCGACGCCAACGCCGACGCCAACGCTGGAGCCACCGACACCAACGCAAGCGCCGGAGCCGCCCACGCCGAAGCCGGCGACAGCGGTGCCGCCGACGGCGAAGCTGACGCCACGCCCGGCGACAGCGGTGCCGCCGACAGCGAAGCCCACGCCACGCCCGGCAACCGCAGTGCCGCCGACCGCCGCTCCACCCACGGCGATACCGCCGACTGCCATTCCACCGACGCCCAAACCGCCGACTGCGGTGCCGCCTACTCCAGTTCCAGAGCCACAGGCGTACTGCACGCATCGGCGTGGTCAGGGCGACCTATTTGTAGGAGTCTGTGACGGTCCGGTTGGAGGAGGCGCAGGCAGTAGCTGTGTCCAGGGAAAGGTGCTCGATGCTAATGGCAGCCCATACCAGAATGCTTTTCTCGTGGCCGATAATCGGGGCACGACGAT
>DASWTQ010000720.1:0-29424 GCA_036402055.1 Herpetosiphonaceae bacterium | reverse complement strand
TTGAAGGAGGCGATTGTTTGTGCGCTCGGTTATGTGACGGATCGCCGAGTGAAAGCCAAGACTATAGAAAATCTTCCACCACGGACCGCTATCCTGCGTTTTACGCGCAATCTTGAACTGAGCAGCTAGCTCGCCGTCGATCATATCGGCAACATTACTAAAGATATAGATATGGTTGACCAGATCAATCAGTAATGGGAGCGGTAGCGTGATGATCATAGAAGGGTGAGATGAATGTTTGCTCATGGCGGAACAATAGCTTTTGTTGATAGCACAATCTGTCTTGGCACATTGTACGCCATGATGATCGTCTATGCCCATAGGGCATGGAGAGCCAGCAGAGATTATACTCCGTCCGAAGTGCCGATGGACGCCTGACAGCGTATTTCACTCACGGTCTGGCATTCTTGACAATATGGTCTCATCCGCTCGCTCTGGCAACTGGGATCGTCTTTGAAGCCGAGCATGAACGGGATGCACGGGATCGTGAGGCGGAGAGCATTCACCACTGCGGGCCAGCGCAGCACATCGAGCGCCCATTGGCTGCCCACACCCCGTCTCATGCCACTTTCGTAGCAATGGCAAACCGTCGCGGCCTTCAGCGGTATTCATAATTATTGATCCCTGACCGGGGAGCCGGCATAACCACAATGCGTGAAATAGCTCTGCGCATCGGCCGCAGTAATCTGGTCCACGGCAGCTGGAGGCGCAGGCGGTGCGCTCCTACTCCATGCATGGTACGCTGAGCTACGTCGGGCTGAAGTACATCCTCCGGGAGCGCTTCGCCGCCGGGCTGAGCGCCATGCTCTCGCCGCATAGCCTGCGCCACTCGTTTATAACGCTGGCGCTGCGGGGTGGGGCTTCGCTGGCGATGGTGCAGATGACCATGTGCTACGCCCACGACATGAACGATCTCGATCAGAACGCCGTCGATTACGTCAACTGGTAGCAGTTGGTCAAAAGAAACATGTGTACGTTGCATAGCCTTACCTCGATGCTCGCCGTCTCGAATGCTCGGGAGGTGCCGCCTACCGACAGATCACAGACACGACCACCGAGGCCGGGCACGTACCCGCCACGGTGGTTCCATCACAGCGAGGAGTGTCCCCACAATGAACCGTACCGATCGTTTGTTCGCGATCGTGCTTGAGCTTCAAGCCCGTGGAACGCGCCGGGCCGAAGATCTTGCCGACGCATTTGCAGTCAGCAAGCGCACGATCTATCGCGATGTCCAGGCGCTCTGCGAAGCAGGCGTGCCGGTGGTGTCCGAGCCGGGCCGTGGCTACTCGCTGGTCGACGGCTACTTTCTACCGCCGCTACGCTTCACCCTTGAAGAAGCGATGCTGTTGCTGCTTGGCAGCGATGTGATGGCGCAAAGCTTTGATGCCGAGTCCCAGGTCGCAGCCCGGAACGCTGGGCGAAAGATCAGCGGGGTGCTGCCAGATGACCTGCGCCCGCAGGTCGAGTCGCTCCAGGAACGGATTCAGTTCTTTCAGTGGGACCGTCGCGGAGTTGGGGCCGAGCATCTGCCCATCATTCGGCGCGCGATCGTCACGCAGCAGACCCTGCGCTTTCACTACCATGCCCGCTCTGGCGCGGCCGGCGGTCACTCGCTTGACCGTGACGCCGACCCGTATGGCTTGGTGTACGTGTCTGGTCACTGGTATCTGGTGGCGCACTGCCACATACGTGGTGACATACGGAACTTTCGGCTCGACCGGATTGACCGCCCATCGCTGCTGCCCCGGCTGTTCGCACGCCCGGCCCATTTCGAGCTTGCGCAGGTTTCGCGGAGCGATCGTGAGGTGGTCGTTCGCGTCCTGTTCGACGCCACCAGTGCCCGCTGGGTCCGCGAGGATCGCCTGTTCTACATCGAGTCAGAACAGGACACGGACAACGGGCTGGTGGTAACGCTGCGTGTGCGTCACGAAAGCGATGTGCTCCAATGGCTGCTAGGCTGGGGCGCACGCGTTCGCGTCCTGGAGCCAGAGTCGCTGGCACACCGGCTGCGTGCCGAGGCGGAAGCGCTGCTCCGTCAGTATGCGACCGATGAAGCACCGAATCTGAGACACATCGAATAGACTGCTCGATGCTGCTGACATAGGGGTGTCACTCGCCACTGGTATGCTGGACATGTTCCGTACACACCACGTAGCGAGGAGACAATCGGTATGCAGCACACCATCACCTGGTTCGAAATTCCTGCCGTCGATTTCGACCGCGCGGTCACGTTCTACAGCACCCTGTTGGATGTTGAGATCACCACAAGCGCGTTTCACGGCGATCCCCACGGCTTCCTGCCGGCCGCACCAGGCGTCGTTTCCGGTGCCATCGTTCTGCGTGACGACGTGAAACCTGCGTCGACTGGCACGCTCATTTACCTCAACGTCGCCGAGCATATGGCCGCCACCCTGGAGCGAGTTGAACGTGCTGGCGGCACGGTACTTCTGCCGGAAACAGCCATCGATCCACAGGGCTCATTTGCCTTAATCCTCGACAGCGAGGGCAACCGGATCGGCCTGCATCGCCCGCCGCTGCGGTAACCAGCGTCGTGCCACCATCGCGACCTACGCGGTGAGATCGCGAGCAGGGACGACCATCCATACCGCTCCACCACATCCGTTGTGGAAAGGCCGCCGGCACGCGTCGGCGGCCTCCTTCAGGAAAAGGCTGATAGGAGGACACCAAACGCATGGCAATTCGTGTGGTTCGTCTCGGGACGTCGCGATCCGCAGACGAAGGGCTGCGGCTGGGAACGGTTCGCCGCCCACCGCGAGGGGTGCGCAAGGAGGACTGGGGTCGGCGGGATTACTTCGATGTGTGGGTGCCAGAGCTAGCGCCGAGCGAAGACGTACGCGCGTGGGCGCTGGCCGAGCCCCTGACACCACGGCGATGGGCGACCTATCGGCGACGCTACCTGGCCCAGATGCGCCGCCCAGCGGCACGGCACCTGATCGCCTTGCTGGCTGCGCTTTCCGCGCAGACGAACTTATCCGTGGGCTGCTACTGCGAGGATGAGTCCCACTGTCACAGATCGCTGCTGCGAACCCTGCTGGCTGAGCACGGGGCCACGCTCGCAGACGGAGATGTGGGCAGTGCCTCATGACCCGTCCACGCTGCGACACTAGCGCTCGACGATCGTCAAGAGCGGCGGCAATGCCAGCGGCTTACGCAGATAGAACCAGTTCCATGCCGTCAGCCTCCCGCTCCGAACTGCGCTCATGGTCAGCGCTATGATTGGGTTTAAGCCCCACATGCGCCGCCGGGCAGATGAATGTGATAAGCGTGTACGATTCGTAGGATCGATCAAGCAGTCCTGCATTGAACTGCACGCGGAAGGAGGTCGTCCATGCGTATGCGATCGGTGATTGGCTCGCTTAGCCTGTTCTTGGCAGTGGTCGGTACCATGTCGTCCGGCGCAGTGAGCTTCGCTCAGCCGAGTACACGGGGAGTGCACCAGCGGAATACGGCCGTGCGCTACACGTTTCCTGCTGGGGACGTCGTGTATCCCGAAGGCATTGCCTTTCACGGCGGCAACAAGGATTTTTTCGTGGGCAGCACAAATGGTGGTGCTGTGTATCGCGGCAATGCGCGGCGGGGCAATCGCCACCTGGACCTGTTTCTACCAGCCGGCAGCGATGGCCGGACCGATGTCCGCGGCATGAAAGTCAACCCGCAGGGCCAACTCTTCCTGGCGGGTGGAGCGACTGGCACGATGTGGATGTACGATGCGGTGACAGGGCGGTTCCTAAGCTCCTTCCGCACCGGTGCGGAGGGCAGTTTCATTAACGATGTCGCCATCGCCCCTGACGGCGCGGCCTACTTCACGGACTCGAACATCCCGCAGCTCTACCGCATCAAGGCCGACGAGCAAGGGGTGTATCGCTTCGAGGTCTGGCGCGATCTGCGGGACACCGTCATTCAATACGCCCAGGGGTTCAATCTCAACGGCATTGTCGTCACGCCGGATGGCAAGTACCTGATTGTTGTGCAGTCAAACACGGGCAAGTTGTTCCGCATTACTACGGATACCAGGGATGTGACGGAACTGACCCTGACCGGTGGTGATCGCATGACGGCCGGTGACGGGCTCCTCCTTGACGGGCAGACGCTGCATGTCGTGCGCAATAGCCTCAACTTGATCGTGCAGCTCCGCCTGACACCCGACTTCGGGAATGGGCAACAAATCGGCAGCTTCACCGATCGATCCTTCGCCTTCACCACGACGGTCGCCAAAGCCGACGACCGACTCCTGGTCGTCAATTCCCAGTTCAATCGCCGCACCACGAACAATCCCGAGTTGCCGTTCACCATTTCCAGTGTTCCCGTCCCGTAAGGCGATCAGCTGAGCTTAGATAACCTGCGCTAAGTGCCTCGAACACGAATACCAGGCGTCGATAGGATCACGGCCTGGTATTCATGTTCACGAGGGCGCAGTCCTGTCCGTATCTCAGCGTGGTTGTGCGCAGACAGAGCAGCACATCCCTGCGCTGAGATCCCAGCACAACCTGGAACTGCAGCGCGACCAGTCACGAGATGGTCGGTAGAGCAGCAAGCTGTGCGCCGAGCCAGTCGGCGACGGCCTGGACCTGAGGCGGTCGCAGCAGCGTGTAGTGCGTGCCCGGCATCACCTCCGACGTAATCACGGTTGTGAGCGAACGCCACGACTCTGCCGGATTTGTACGTTGTGCCGTCGCCTCGGCCATCAAACACACCACGGGCAGCGGCGTCGGTGCAGGCCGGTACGACAGGAGCATGGACATATTGGACAAAAACACCTGCGCGCGCCGCTGCATCTGTTCCAGATCTATATCGGGCGGAAGCACCTCCTGCTGCTGCGCTCGCGCCAGCACATACGCCAAGCGCTCGTTCGCCGGGAGGAGCGCGAGATCCGCCGCCGTAACCTCCAGCGACGTGCCGTGTATCGCGCCGAGATCCTGGAGGAACGCTCCGAGCAGCGACGTGTCGTCGGGGACCAGCAGTTCAGGCACGGGCGGCACACTATCGATGAGCGTGAGCACCTCGATCGGCTCGCCCTGCTGCTGAAGCCGGCTGGCGATCTCGAAGGCAACCACACCGCCAAACGACCAGCCGCCGACTCGGTAGGGGCCATGCGGCTGAACGCTGCGGATCGCCGCGATATATTCCGCTGCCAGATCGGGGATCGTGCGATGCGGCGTTTGATCGGGCTCAAAGCCCCGCGCCTGTAGCCCATAGCAGGGCTGATCGGTGCCGAGCGCTCGTGCCAGCTCGGCATAGCAGAAGACGGTGCCGCTCCCCGGATGGATCAGGAAGAGCGGTCGCTGGCTTCCCTGCGGCTGGAGCGGCACCAGCGGCGACCACTCCTCCGGCGGCATGTGCGCGCGGAGGTGGGCAGCCAGCCGCGCGATCGTCGGGGACTGTAACAGCGTTGCAACTGGCAGCGACCGACCAAATCGGTGCCGGATCTCGGCCATGGCCCGGACGGCCAGCAGCGAATGACCGCCCAGCGCAAAGAAATCGTCGTGGACGCTAACCTGTGGCAGATGCAGCAGGTCCTCCCAGATCTGCGCCAACGACCATTCCCACACGTCACGTGGCGCAACCTGCGATGTAGCGCTCGCCAGCGAGCGAGCATCGGGAGCCGGTAGGGCGCGGCGGTTAATTTTCCCGCTGGGCGTGAGTGGGAGCGCCTCCAGCAGCACAAACGCCGCCGGGATCATATACTCCGGGAGTCGCTCGTGAAGGAAGGTGCGGAATGCCGACTGGAGCACGCCTGGCGCCTGGCGCGCCGGCTGCGCGGCGCCTGGTAATGGCGCGTCGTCCTTCAGCACCACATAGGCAGCGAGACGTTTCTCCGCAGGGCCACCCTCCGATGCAGCCAGCTCGCGCACCGTGACGACAACATCGCCGACCGCCGGATGGAGACGCAGCGCCGCCTCGATTTCGCCGACTTCCACACGGAAGCCACGTACTTTGACCTGCTGATCGATCCGGCCCAGGTACTCGATCGTCCCATCGGCCCGATAGCGAGCCCGATCGCCGGTCCGGTACAGCCGTGTGCCAGGCGTTGCGCTGAAGGGATTGGGCACGAAGCGCTCAGCGGTCAGATCGGGGCGGTTGAGGTAGCCGCGTGCGAGTTGCGCGCCGCCGATATACAGCTCACCGGCGACCCCAATCGGCACCACCTGACCCAGTTGATCAAGCAGATAGATGGCGGTGTTGCTAATCGGCTTCCCAATGGGCGGCAGCGCGGGCCAGCGCGCGGGATCGCCGTCCAGCACATGGGCGGTCGCCGCATGGGTTTCGGTCGGGCCATAGTGGTTGTGCAGCGTCGCGCCAGGCAGCGCGGCAACCACCTGCGCGATGGCGTTCGTGATTTGCAGCTGCTCGCCCGCCGTCACAATCTCCTGCACCCCGTGCAGCTGGACCTGCTCCTGCACAGCGAATTCGGCCATATGCTGGAGCGCGATATACGGCAGGAAGATCCGCTGGACGCTGCCAGTTGCCAGCAGGCTGACCAGCGCCGCGAGATCCTGGCGCTCCGCCTCCGAGATCAGCTGGAGCGTACCCCCGCTGGTCCAGGTCGCGAACATCTCCTGGAAGGCCACGTCGAAGCTCAACGCCGCAAACTGGAGTGTCGTCGCCGCTGATGCCACCGTCGTACTGTTCCGCTGCCAGGTCGCCAGGTTGACCAGCGCCCCATGCGGCATAGCGACCGCTTTCGGCGTGCCGGTGGAGCCGGACGTGTACAGCACATAGGCCAGATGTTCCGGCTCGACGGCTATAGCCGGTGGGGTTGGCGCATAGCCATCCAGGTCGGTCAGCGTATCGAGGGTGAGCACCTGCGCTGCGGTCAGCGGCAGGCGATCGGCGAGCGTGCTGTGGGTGAGCAGCACCGGCGCACCCGAGTCGGAAAGCATGAAGCGCAGGCGGTCGACAGGGTAGGCCGGATCGAGCGGCAGGCAAGCTCCGCCCGCCTTGAGCACCGACAGCACCGCCACCGCCAGATCGAGTGAGCGCTCGATCGCCAGCGCCACGCAGACATCTGGCCCGACGCCGTGCTGCCGCAGCCGGTGGGCAAGTTGATTGGCTCGCCGGTCGAAGGCGGCATAGCTCAGGCGCTGCTCGCCGAAGACGACGGCGAGGGCTTCGGGCGTCCGCGCAGCCTGGGCGGCTACCAGGTGATGCACCAGGACATCCGCAGGAACATCAAGCGCCGTCCGGTTCCACTCGCCCACAAGCTGCCGGCGTTCGGCCGCTGACAGCAGCGGGAGCGCCGCGATCGACTGGTCGGGATCGGCGGCAATCTCCACCAACACCCGCTGGTAGTGCTCGATCAGCCGCACAATCGTCGCGGCGTCGAAGAGGTCGCTGGCATACTCTACGGCACCGTGCAGGCCATCCGGCGTTTCCGCGACCATCATAGTCAGATCGAACTTCGCGGTTGAGCTTTCGAGCGCCACCGGCTCAAACGCAAGATCAGCAACGTCAATCGCGCTCGACGGGAAGTTTTGCAGGATGAACATCACCTGGAAGAGCGGATGCCGGCTCAGGTCGCGGGCGGGTTGCACCTGCTCGACGACCACCTCAAAGGGGACATCCTGATGCGCGTAGGCTTCGGCGGTAATGGTGCGGACGCGCTGAAGCACCTCGCGGAATCTGCACCCAGAGGGTACCCGGCCCGACAGATCGGTGCGCAGCACCAGCGTATTGACAAAAAAGCCGATCAGCGCTTCCAGCTCGGGTCGCACCCGCCCGGCGATCGGCGTGCCGACCACAATATCTTCCTGCCCGGTATAGCGCATCAACAAGGTTTGGAAGGCGGCCAGCAGCAGCATAAAGAGCGTCACGCCCTCGCGCCGACTCAGAGCTACGAGATCCTGGCTCAGCTCTGGGGGTAGAACAAACCCACAGTGTCCGCCATTCGCGGTCTGGATCGCCGGGCGCGGGTAATCGGTAGGCAGATCAAGGGTGGGCAGATCCGCCAGCTGCTGCTGCCAGTAGGCCACCTGCGTCGCGAGCGCAGGGCCTTGCAGCCAGTCACGCTGCCACACAGCGTAGTCGGCATACTGGAGCCCCAGGGATGGCAGCACATTGGCCGCGCTCACGCCGCGTGCGTAGGCAGCGTAGAGCGTCGTCACCTCCCGAATCAGCACGCGCTGCGACCAGCCATCGGAGACAATGTGATGAATATTCATGACCAGCAGATGGTCATCCGCGTCCAGCTGCAGCAGCAGAACCCGCAGCAGTGGCCCACAGCCCAGATCGAACGGCGAGCACGCCTCCCCAGTTGCCAGCTCCTTTGCCGCTGCCTCACGCTCCGCAGCCGGAAAGGTGCGCAGATCGATCATGGTGATCGCGGCCGGCTGCGGAGGAGCGATCACCTGCACGGGCGCACCCTCATGCAGCATAAAGACCGTGCGCAGCGACTCATGGCGCTGGATGAGCGCATCGAAGCTGTGTTGCAGAGCCAGCCGATCGAGGGAGCCCGTCAGCCGCAGCGCGAAGAAAATGTTATACATCGGGCTATTGGGCTGGAGCTGATCGATAAACCACAGTCGCTGTTGAGCAAATGAGCAGGGAAAGCGATCGTTGCCGGTGCGTGGCTGGGGGTGGATCGGCGTCCAGGCGGTGTCGGGCCGGGTCGTCGGCACGTTCGCTTGTGGTCGGGCATACCCCAGACGTTCGGCAAGCTGCCAGGTGAGATCGCCCAGAAAATCCTCAGTATAGGCGTCGCGCCAGCGCTCACTCGTCGCCGCCTCGATCCCCTGGTGCTCATGGAACTTGACGTCGCCAAGCATCCGGCTGGCGGCGTGCGGCCCGTCGGTCATGCGCTGCTGGGAATCGGCATAGGGCTGGAGCATCGCCGGGTCGAGATCCACACCCAAGAACGTGCACAGCCGCTCCATGGTCTGGGCAGGCTCGCGCACCAGCTCCTCGAACCAGATGGTGTGCCGTCGCTCGGCCGGAATCTGCGCGAAGAAGTCCAGAATGTTCTGGTGGCTGATCAGCCAGATCAGCTCCGCCAGCTCGCGGGTGGTGAAGGGATGCGGCCGGCGGAAAACGATCTCGTCGAGCCTGGCTTCCTCGAACGAGCGGATCATGCCATACGGATGGCGGATCAGGTGGATATAGCGCGCATTCGCGAAGTCCTCCTCGGCACGGTCGAGAATCGCGCGATCCAGCGCGTACGACGGCGTTTTATCCACCAGCAGCCGATCGCCGAGCCAGGTTTGCAGCTGGCGATAGAATGCCTGGACGCTCAGCCCTTGTGCCTCGTACTGCGCCATGAGCTGCTCAGCGGTAGCCGCATCACACGCGTTGAGCGCCATGATCGCGCGGATTGCGCCTTCCAGCCAGAAGCGATCGCGGCCGGTGAACGCCGCTTTCCGCTCGCCAAGCGTGTTGAACGACAGCAGCTCAAGCTCTGGCGGCGCGAAGAGCCGGGGATGTCCCGCCAGCATCACCCGCAGCAGCGTCGAGCCGGAGCGCGGCGGCGACAGGATAAACACGGCTGGAGGATTCTTGGAGCTGGCGCCGGCGACCCGAGGCGGCAATGCTGTGATCAGCTGCTGTAGCTGGGAAACCTCAGCCAGCCCGATCGGCGTGGTACGCGACGGCTTACTCGCTTCGGCAACCGCCGGCGCCTGCGACCGCCCGTCTGAGCCATCGATACGCGCCACGGCCTGCGGGTAACGGTTGCTCAGATAGACCGCCAGCTCGGCAACGGTCGGCGCGTCGAAGATGGCGACGACATAGATGATCTCCTGCATGGCGGTTTGGATTTGGTTCACCAGGACGGCGGCCTGAATCGAATTCCCGCCCAGCGCGAAAAAGTTGTCATGCACGCCGATCGTCGTGACGGCCAGCACGTCCTGCCAGCGCTCCACCAGGAACTGCTCAAGCGCTGAGCGTGGCGCGGTGTACGCCGCATCCAGCGCCGGACGTTCCTGATCCGGAATCGGCAGCGCGTTGCGGTCCAGCTTACCGTTCGCCGTGAGCGGCAAAGACTCCAGCGTGACAAAGGCTGCCGGAATCATATACTCCGGCAGCGAAGCCTGCAAGAAGCGCCGCAGCTCGGGAGCCAGGCCCTCACCCCCTGCCCCCCTTCCCCGAATCTCGCCAAGCCTTCGCCGGGCACCCTCTGGGCATGGCACCCGCGGTTGCGGCAGGCGAGGGGGAAGATCAGAACCAGGTTCTTGGTTCTGGGTTCTAGGTTCTAGGTTCTCAACGACGTACGCCACCAGCCGCCTATCCGGGTGCCCTCCGGGCGACGTATCTTCGCGGGCGATTACCACCGCTTCCGAGACGGCGGGATGTGCCAGCAGGCGGCTCTGGATCTCGCCCAGCTCGATGCGGAAGCCGCGCACTTTGACCTGCTGATCGATCCGGCCCAGATACTCAAGCTCGCCGTTCGCTCGATAGCGGGCCAGATCGCCCGACTTATACAAGCGTTCACCGGATCGCGCCGAGCTAAAGGGATGCGGCACAAACCGTTCGGCGGTCAAGGCCGGGCGATCGAGGTAGCCGTGCGCCAGACCAGCTCCACCGACATAGATCTCTCCGGGCACACCCACCGGCACCGGCTGGAGATAGCGATCCAGCAGGTACACCTCAAGATCGGAGATCGCGCCGCCGATCACGCTGGCCGATTGCTGGAGATCTGCTGTCGTCAGCGGGCGATATGTGACATGGACGGTGGTTTCCGTGATGCCATACATATTGACTAATTGCGGACGGATGTCGCCGTGCCTGTCAAACCAGGGCCGCAAGCTCTGGAGATCCAGCGCTTCGCCGCCGAAGATCACCAAACGCAGGGCGAGATCTCCGTCGCCGGTGGCGGTGTCCACCGGGATCAGCTGGCGAAAGGCCGAGGGTGTCTGGTTCAGGACCGTCACACCTTCTGTGCAGAGCAGCTGGTAGAGCCCAGCCGGCGATCGACTGATGACATAGGGGACGATCACGAGTTTGCCGCCGTAGAGCAGCGCCCCCCAGATCTCCCAGACGGAGAAGTCGAAGGCCGCCGAGTGAAACAGCGTCCACACATCGCGGGCATCGAACGCAAAACAGTCCTGGGTGGCGGCAAAGAGGCGGAGGACGTTCGCGTGCGTGACCAGTACCCCTTTGGGCGTTCCGGTCGAGCCGGAGGTGTAGATCACATAGGCGGGATGATCCGGCAGCACCGATCGCTCGGGGGCGGTTCCAGGGTAGCCCGCGATGATCTCCGCATCGGCATCTAGCTGGACGACGGGCAGGGTATGAGCGGGAAGCGTCGCGGATAGCGGTGTCTGCGACACCAGCACCGCTGCGCGGGCGTCACGCAGCATAAAGGCCAGTCGCTCGGGCGGCAGCGCTGGATCGAGCGGGACATACGCGCCGCCGGCCTTCAGAATCCCAAGCAGCCCAATGATCAGATCAAGCGACCGCTCGACGAGCACGCCAACACACACCTCTGGTCCCACACCGAGCGTCTGAAGATGGTGGGCGAGCTGATTACTGCGGCGGTTCAGCTCAGCATAGGTCAGACATATGCCGCTATCGGTCACAGCGACCGCCTCCGGTGTGCGGGCGGCCTGCTGCTCAAAGGCATGGTGGAGGCCGTGCTCGACAGCATAGGTTGCGCTGGCATGGCAGCTGTGCAGCAGATCGTGATACTCGGCCGGCGTCATGAGCGGCAGGTGAAAAATCCGCACGTCGGGATCACTGCTGATCGCCGTCAGCAGCACCTGAAGCTGACCGGCCATCCGCGCAATCGTCCCTTCATCGAACAGCTCGGTCCGATACTTAAGGGTGCCAGTCAGGCCGGCTCTGGTTTCATCGATCGTGAGGTTAAGATCAAACTTGACCTGCTCAATCTCGATCGGCACCAGCTCCATTTTCAACTGCGGCCAGGCTGGGGACGCGCCGGAGCTATGCTGGTAGGCAAACATGACCTGGAACAAAGGATGGCGGCTGAGATCGCGCGCAGCATGCAATTCGTCCACGAGGGTATCGAAGGGCACTTCCTGATGAGCATACGCCGCCAGACACACCTCGCGCACGCGATGCAGCGCCTCACGAAAGGTAGGATTCCCGCTGAGATCCGTGCGCAGCACGAGCGTGTTCACGAAGAAACCGATCAGCTTCTGGGTCTCAGCCTGCGTCCGATTGGCGATCGGCGTGCCAACCACAATATCGCTCTGTGCCGTAGAGCGGGCCAGCAGCACCTGCCACGCTGCCAGCAGGGTCATAAAGATGGTACAGCCCTCGCCCTGGCTCAAACGGTGCAGCGCCGCCGCACATTCGTCGGGCAGCCCAAAGTGATACTGCCTCCCGGCAACGCCGAGGTTCGCCGGACGTGGACGGTCGGTCATAAGCTGGAGGACCGGCAGGTCGTGGAGCTGCTGCCGCCAGTAGTCCAGCTGCTGTTCCAGGCCGGCTTCCCGAAGCCAACGATTTTGCCACTGGGCATAGTCGGCATACTGGAGTGGAAGCTCCGGCAGTGGCAACGGGCGCTCCGCCGCATCGGGCCGGCTGAAATGCGTGTAGAGTGCGTTCAGCTCGGCGATAAACACAGGCTGCGACCAGGCATCGAAGATAATGTGATGCAGCATCAGCATCACCACCTGCTCGGCGCGGGTACCATGGCGGGTGCCCTCTGGGCATGGCGCCCGGTGCAGGTGCAGCAGGGTCGCGCGCAGCAACGGGCCACGCTGAAGATCAAAGGGTTGTTGAAGCTCTCGCTCCAGCACCCGTTGAACGGCAGTATCCTGCTCAGACTGCGGCACGCCGGAAAGGTCGATCTGCGTAAGCTGGAGCTGGCTCGCCTCGGAGCCGGCCGGCGCGATCACCTGTACGGGCTGCCCGTCCTTGATGGTAAAGGTGGTGCGTAAGATCTCGTGGCGCCGGATGATCGCGTTGCAACTCTGGTGGAGTGCGGCAACATCCAGCGTTCCGGTGAGGCGTACCACCATCGGGATGGTATAGCCGGTACTGTTCGGCTGGAGCTGATCGAGAAACCAGAGCCGCTGCTGGGCGAACGAGAGCGGGATCGGACCGGCATCTCGGCGCTCGCGCTGCGCCATATTGAGAAAGGCGATGATCTCAGCTTTGTGCTGGCTGAGCAGAGCACGGAGATCGGGCGTGAGTACGCCGATGGGCGCGCGATACCGGAGGCGGTCGTCCTCAAGCCATACCTCGACGTTCAGCTGACGGAGGTGGGTCAGCAGTTCGACGATGGTCATAGCTCACCTCCTTCGTACAGCTCGGAATCAGTCGGGTGGGCAGTGGGTGCCTGCATGGAGGCGGCCCAGCGCAGCGCGTCGATATGGGCTGTGAGACTCGCCAGAGAGGTGTCTGCGTCAGGAGCAGGGGTCGTCGATGGTGCGTCTGCCGTGGCACGCTGTGCGGCTTCGATAGCGGCGGCAAGGCCGGCGATCGTCGGCGACTCGAACAGCATCCGCACAGGAAGCTGCACGCCCACCTGCTTATGAATATGGGCGATCAGCTGCACCGCCAGCAGCGAATGACCACCCAGCGCGAAGAAATGATCGTGAATACCGACGCGCTCCACCCCAAGTAGCTCCATCCAGATGCGACTCAGCAGCTCTTCCAGCGGTGTGCGGGGCGCAACAAACACGTGCTCTGGATCGGGCCAGCTCAGCGACGGCTCCGGGAGCGACCGCCGATCGATTTTGCCATTGGGCAGGAGTGGCAGGGCCTGAAGCAGCACAAAGGCACTCGGTACCAGCGCGGCGGGCAGTCGGGCCGTCAGGAAGGAGCGCAGATCGGAAGAACCTAGACCTGAGAACCGAGAACCATCTGAGTCATCCTCTGGGTTCTGGGTTCTGGGTTCTGGATTCTCTACGACGTACGCCACCAGTCGCTCGTCGCGGAGCAGCACCAGCGCGTCGCGTACGGCGGGATGGTCGCGCAGCGTGGCCTCGATCTCGCCCGGCTCGATGCGCATGCCGCGCAGCTTCACTTGCTGGTCGATTCGACCCAGGAACTCGATCATGCCGTCGGCGCGCCAGCGCGCCAGATCTCCCGTGCGGTAGAGCCGCGCACCAGGGATCTGGCTGAACGAATCAGGCACAAACGCAGCAGCGGTCAGATCCGGCCGCTGGAGATACCCACGCGCCAGTAGCGTTCCTCCAAGATACAGCTCCCCAGGCATGCCCACCGGCACCGGTTCGCCAGTGTCGTCCAGAATATACGCCGTCCGACCAGGCAGCGACCTGCCGATCGACACATTTCGCCGTTGAGCACTGGCGTAGTTTTCCGCCGTCAGGTCCGCGATCGTCGCCGTGATCGTCGTCTCGGTGGGACCGTAGGCATTCACCAGCCGAATCTCACGCAACGTGGTATGCTGCCAGGCGTGCACAGCTTCCGGCGTCAACGCCTCTCCGCCAACGGTCACGAGCCGCAGTGAGGGCGGCACCACGTCTGCGCGATCGGCAAATGCCTGCACCCAGGCGCGGTAATACACAGGCGGCAGATGCACAACGGTCAGCGCCGCCCGCGCAATCACGTCGGTAAACACCTCTGGACTCCAGAGTTCGGCGGCGCGTACCACCAGACATGCTCCGCTGATAAGCGTTGCGCTGATCTCCTCGATCGAGAAATCAAAGCTGGGCGGGGCAAACGCCAATACGCGATCCTGGGGACTCAATTCGTACGCTTGTTGAATCGTGAGCAGATGGCGCGCAAGTGGCGCATGGGCCACGCCCACGCCTTTGGGCATGCCGGTCGAGCCGGACGTGTAGATGATGTAGGCCAGGTTCTCGGCCTCGACATTGCGCGCGGGATCGGTCGTTGGCTCCTGATCGATCCGAATTGCATCAGCGTCCAGGCAGACAAGCCTCGCCGCCGTCGGTGGAATATTGAGCTGGTGCGCGGTGGTGGTGATGACGACAGCTGCCTGCGCGTCCTGAATGATGAAGCCAAGGCGCTCGACGGGAAGCGACGGATCGAGCGGAAGGTACACGCCGCCCGCCGTCAGAATACCCAGCAGCGCAACAATCAGATCGCATCCTGGCGGTAGGCACACGCCGACGACCATCTCAGGACCGACGCCGAGCGTCGACAGATACCGTGCGAGCTGATTGGCGCGGCGGTTCAGCGCGGCGTAGGTCAACTGCTCACGACCCTGGATCAGCGCCACGGCCTCAGGCGTTCGCGCTGCCTGCGCGGCAAAAAGCGCATGGATCGGTGCGTGTCGCGGATCGGGCGCGATCGGAGCGTTCCACTCCCCCAGGATCTGCTGGCGCTCGGCCTCCAGCAGCAGGGGAATGCGGTCGATCGGCTGCTGGGAGTCAACAAGAATCGCTGCTAACAGCGTTTGATACTGGGCCAGCAGCCGCTCAGCCGTCGTCGCGTCGAACAGGTCGGTACGGTACTCCAAGGCCAGGTGCAGTCCTGACGGATGCTCATTCGCCGTGAGCGAAAGATCAAACTTCGCAATGCCCAACTCAAGCGCGAGCGGTCGCAAGCTCAGGCCAGGCACTTCCAGCACGAGCCCGCTCGTACGCTCCAGTACAAACATGACCTGCACGAGCGGCGGGCGGCTGGGATCGCGCGCGGGATGCAGCGCGTCGATCAACTGCTCGAAGGGCAGATCCTGATGCGTGAACGCGCCCAGCACCGTTTCGCGCATACGGCGCAGCATCTCGGCGAACGTGCACCCAGAGGGTCCCCGGCCTGACAGATCGGCCCGTAGCGCGAGCGTATTGACGAAGAACCCGATCAGCCCTTCCAGCTCAACATGGGTACGACCGGCGATTGGCGTACCAACGATAAGATCATCTTGTCCGCTATAGCGGTAGAGCAGTACGGACCAGGCCGCCAGCAGCGTCATAAACAGCGTTGTATGTGCGGTTTGGCTGAGCGATTGGAGCGCCAATACCTGGTGGCGGTCGAGCAGCGCCGTTACGGTCCTTCCAGCAAAGGTTGCCACGGGCGGGCGCGGTCGGTCGGTCGGCACATCAAGAAACACTGGCACATTCTGGAGCTGGCGCTGCCAGTATTGAAGCAGATTCACCTGTTCTGCTTGGAGCCGCTTCCGTTGCCAGATCGCGTAATCGGCATACTGTATCGGCAGCGGCGGTAACGCCGAGGGCTCGCCTCCGGCGCTATACAGAGTGGCCAGCTCGCGGATCAGCACGCCCATTGACCAGCCATCCGCGATAATGTGATGGAGGATCACTGCCAGCACATGCTCGGCTGGACCAAGCCGAAAAAGTATGGCACGGATCAGCGGTCCCTGCGCCAGATCAAAAGGTTGCTGCGCCTCAGCCACGGCCCGCCGTTGCGCCTCGTCCAATCGCTGATCCGGTGGGAGGTCGTGCAGGTTGTGGACGGAAACGACGAGCGGTGCAGGCTCGCCAATCTGTTGGATCGGCTGGCCGTCTACCGAAACAAACGTGGTGCGTAAGCTCTCATGCCGGCCAACCAACGCGGACAGGCTCCGTTCCAACGTAGGAATCGAGAGTAGCCCATCAAGCACGACAGGTACGAAGATGTTATAGGCGGCACTGTGGGGCTCGAACTGATCGATAAACCACAACCGCTGCTGAGCAAACGACAGCGGGAGCGGTCCCTCGCGGCTCGTCCGGGATGGACCTGCCTGGCTGACCGGGCTCGCATGTTGGAGCGCGGCGATCAACTCTGCCTTCCGCGCCGCAATCTGCGCATGCATCTCGGGCGTGAGCGACTGCGTGGTCCCTCGGTAGCGTAGCCGATCGCCGTCTACGCGCAGTGTAATTCCCTGACGCTGCAGCAGCGCCAGAAACTCGGTAATCGTCATACTTCGTATTCCTCTGTCTCGTCGGTTGGATCAGCAGTCGCAACAACCGTGCGCGCGAATTGAGCCGCGTCGATCAGATCCGCCAGTGCGGCGATCGTCGCACGCTCGAAGAGATCCCGTATCGGCACGTCGACGGCAAACACGGCGCGCACACGAGCGATCACCTGCATGGCGAGCAATGAGTGACCGCCCAGGGCAAAAAAGTCATCATGGATTCCAATCGCGTCCACTGTCAGATACTCGCTCCAGATCGTCGCCAGCAGCGTCTGGGTCGGCGTACTCGGCGCGACAAACTCGGCGTCGGTGTAGGCAGCCTCCGGGCGTGGCAGCGCCCGCCGGTCAATTTTGCCGTTCGGCGTCAGCGGCAGCTCATCCAGCACCATGAAGGTTGTCGGCACCATGTAGGCCGGTAGCCGCGCGGCAAGGTGCTGGCGTAGATCCGAAGAACCAAGCACCGAGCCCAAAGCACCATCTGCTGCTACCTTTCCATCCGTTGTTCTATGTTCTACCACATACGCCACCAACCGTTGCTCACCGAGATGATCCTCGGCGAGCAGAACGATGTCATCACCTACGGCTGGGTGCTGTCGTAATGCCGCTTCGATCTCGCCCAGCTCGATGCGGAAGCCCCGCAGCTTCACCTGGTCATCCGCGCGGCCGAGATACTCAAGCGTGCCGTCTGTGCGCCAGCGCGCCTGGTCCCCGGTTCGGTACCAGCGCATCCCATCCAGGATTACATACTTCTCCGCCGTTAGATCCGGCCGGTTGAGATAGCCCCGCGTGACGCCGGCACCACCCACATACAGCTCTCCCACTACCCCTACCGGCACTAGCTGTCCGTGCTGGTCGTAGAGGCGTACCTGATGGTTCGGCAGCGGGCGCCCGATCGGATGGCCCGTCACAACCGCATCGCGCGCGACCGGATAGTGCGTGCAAATAATCGTGGCTTCGGTCGGGCCGTAGAGTACCGTTGTCTCAGCGTTGGGAAAGACCGCTGGCAGCGCGGCCAGCAGATCCGGCGGCACCGCCTCGCCGCCGACAAAGATCCTGCGCACACCGGGATAAGGGGCCACCGCCTGCTGGACCATCTGCCGCAGCAGCGTCGGCACCGCATGCAGCAGTGTACAGCACCGGAGCTGGTGGTCAAGCTGGAGCCAGTCCAGAATCTCCTCGCGCCGAACGATCACCGAGGTACCGCCCGCCAGCAGCGGATTGATCAGATCGAACAGCGCGATATCGAACGCCACCGATGCCAGCCACGGCTGCACATCCTTCGCCCCGTAGCCGAACACCTGCTGGCTGCCCCACAGCGTGTTCACCACCTGTCGATGTTCGACCAGCGTCCCTTTCGGCTGTCCAGTCGACCCCGAGGTGTAGATCACGTAGGCGAGATCGTGCGGCTCCACGCCTGACAGCGGGTTCGTGCGCGGCTGCTGGGCGATCGTCGCCGCATCCCGATCCAGACAGACCGTCGCGGCCTGGGAGGCCGACAGCATGGCGCAGCGCGACTCCTGCGTGACGAGCACGGCGATCTGGGCATCCGCCAGCAGGAAGGCGAGCCGCTCCAGCGGATAGTCGGGATCGAGCGGCACATACGCCCCGCCCGCCTTCCAAATCCCCAGCAGGCCCACCACCAGCTCCAGGCTGCGATCGAGACACAGGCCAACCAGGCCATCTCGCGTGACGCCCGATCGCTGGAAGGTGATGCGCCAGCTGATTGGCCCGTGCATTCAGCTCTGCGTAGGTCAAGGTTGCATCGCCGCAGCGCAACGCGATAGCCTCTGGTGTGCGGACCACCTGTGCTTCAAAGAAGTGGTGCAGACAGCGATCTTGTGGAACGGGCAGAGCTGTAGCGTTCCAGTCCACAAGGAGCTGATGGTGCTCCCCCGCCGTCAGCAGCGACACCTGGGCGATCCCCTGCTGCGGATCGGCGACCGCCGCCTCAAGCAGCGTCAGGTAGTGCTGCACCAGGCGGTCGATCGTCGGCGCCGCGAACAGATCGGCGCGATACTCGATCACGCCGTCCAGCTGCCCCGCAGCCTCGACGAAGGTCATGCTCAGATCCACCTTCGCCCCATCGAGCGCTGCGGCGATCGGCTCAAAGCGCAAGCCTGACACCGCCAGCGCCGTGGTGGGCGCGTTCTGGAGGACGAAGAGCACCTGGAAGAGCGGGTGGATGCTCGCATCGCGCACCGGCTGTAGCTCCTCCACCAGCACCTCAAAGGGAAGATCTTGCTGCGCGTAGCCCGCCAGACACACCTCGCGCACGCGCTGGATGAGGTCTACAAAGCTGGATACGCCCGTCAGATCCGTGCGTAGCACCAGTGTATTAGCGAACAGCCCGATCAGCCCCTCGAACTCGGGACGTGACCGACCCGCGATTGGCGTGCCTACGACCAGGTCGGTCTGGCCGCTGGAACGGAAGCGGAGCGCCTGGAAGACCGCCAGCAATGTCATAAACAGGCTGCTCGTGAGCCGCTGGCTCAGCGCGTGGAGCGCGCTCGTAAGTGACGCTGGCACCTGGAAGCGAATATGCTGCCCGCCGTAGGTCATCACGGGGGGACGGGGATAGCCGGTGGGCAGGTCCAGCACCGGCGCAGCGGCGAGCTGGGTCCGCCAGTAGGCCAGCTGCTCGTCGCGCTGCGGACTGTGGAGCCACGCCTGCTGCCAGCGCGCGTAGTCGGCGTACTGGAGCGGCAGCTCCGGCAGCGCGACCGCGCGCGCACGGACCACCCCCTCGTAGAGCGTGATCAGCTCGCGCAGCAGAATGCTCCGTGACCAGGCGTCGAAGATGCTGTGGTGGATCACCAGCACCAGAATATGGTCATCCGGCGCGACCTGGTAGAGCGTCACGCGCGCACCGGCCCGAGCTGGAGGTCGAAGGGCTGCTGCTGCGCCGCCGTCACCACCTGCTGGATGGCTGTCGCGGTGGCTGCGGACGGGAAGCGAACCGGCGTCACGCGGAGATCCTGCGCCGGCGCGATGTGCTGGTACGGCGTTGGCGCCGAGGCAGTCGGGTCAGCGCGAAACGAGGTGCGTAAGATGGCATGGCGGCGGATCACCGTGTTCGGGCTCTGCTGGAGCGCCGGCAGGTTGAGATCGCCACGAATGCGCACGCCGACCGGGATCGTGTAGAGCGTATTGCCGGGCTGCAATTGATCGAAAAACCAGAGGCGCTGTTGGGCAACCGAGAGTGGCAGGCTGCTTGGTTGCATGGGGGGAGCCATGGCCTGGCGCGGGGTAACCTCCAGTCCTTCCTCTTCCAGCAGGTAGTCAAACAACTCCTGATCGTCTGCGGAAAGATCCGCCGCCCTCAGCCTATCCATGTCCATCGTGGGTATCGCTCCTTCGTCTGATGCAGCCGGTGGTGCCGATGCTGTGGCAACGGACTGGCCTTCGCGAACGGGCGGGTATACTGATCTCGGTCTGGTCTACCTGGAACGCCAGCGCGATTCACGCAACGGAATTAATCGGCTACAGCCTTCACCGATCTACTCAGGCCGTTCCTTGCGGTGTTGTGTAACGGCCACCTGCGAGCAGATCTCGTCGAGGAGCCGGACTCAAGCAGTCACAAGCAAACGGACAGGCGTCGATTCTGCAGGACCGATTACGGAAAGTGATCCGTTCTGACGTCCTTGCCGAGCAATCTAGCCGTGACGGTTCCGCTCAGACCTGGCGTGCCAGGTGGCGCGGTGAACCAGGGGCATTCAATTCAGTTTTGGTGCTGCTTGCTGCGATCGTTCGGTCAAGATGGGAGGCTCATACGGTCACAGGGGGGGATGCAAGGGATGGTTGGGCCGCCAGTACATCGTACGGGTTAGTGCCGCCCTATAGCATGGCGTTCCTCCGTGCCACCGGAGGTTCCGCTCCAGGGCAGGCGAGCACTGCATATGGGTCACACCCTATTGTCAGCGATCATGCCAGCATGAAGGACGTTCACATTGAAGCCGTCTACCAAATTGATGGCAAGAGGTACTCCCATCTGTGTAACGGCGTGTATGGGGGGTCTGCCTAGTATAATGGATCATGCCAAAATTTTCTACTCATGTCTTGGAGGTCAGCCGCCAGATGGTGGTCCGGGCAAGATCGCCAACGAGGCAGGGCCAAGCTGGGCGCGCAGCTCGTCCACCACAGTAGTCAACTCTCCCACGACGCGGACGAGCTGGTAGATGGCCGACGACACCGCGCTCGGCAAGCGTGTTTTTACAACACAGGAACCTTGATTTTTGAATCACAACTTTAGATAATGGCAGTGTTCACGGTTAATCTATACATTGGCTCACATCGTCCGGGTAGACGCCAAACCACAAGCTGAAAGAGATCATCACATCAACCAGGCAGGGTGGCTTAAAGATTCGGTAGCAGCATAGGCGAGGAGAAGCAGGAGTGAGGCACTATCAATTCGGTCAGTCCGTCGCGACAAACCCTGTTCCCCCAAGCAACCCTGAAGCATCCATTCCCCCAAGTGATCCTGAACGTCGCAGAGCGATCGTCGATAAGGCCCGAGCACTATGGATCAAAAAACTGATCGATCTATCACGGCGTAACAACCTCCTTTATTTCCGTGATCTCCAACTGGGGACTCTGGATCTCGGCGCTGCCGAGCCAACAGCTTTTGCTGCCTTGCTTGCTGGCGAAACCGTGTCGCTGGCGCGTCTGCTCCCCGCGCGTACGGATGAGCCTCGTCAATACGCGCGTCTGCTCCCTGCGCTTATGGATGGAATTCGTCAGTATGTGCGTATTCATGAGATTCAGCAGCGTGCGTTGCTTAACTTGGAGGAGAAAGGCATTGAAACGCTCTTCCTCGCGCTGGGCATGGCAACCTGGCAGCCAAGCGATGATGGTCGCCCACCGGCATCAGCCGTGCTCCTGGTTCCTATCTCGATCACAATACGTGGTCGCGAACGGCGTGAAGCACTGCTGAAACGAACTGGCGACGTACAGGTCAACCTCGTGTTACTGCACGTCCTGGAAACCGAGTTTGGCTGCGCGCTGAGCCCCGAATCCATCCTTGAGAACACGGTCGGCGAAGATGAGGCATTTGATCAGGAAGCGGCCTACGCTCGTCTAACACATGCAGCCCAAGCTATACCCGGATTTGCGATTACACCGCGCGCGGTCCTCGGCAATTTTTCCTTCCAGAAGACAGCGATCGTCAAAGATCTGCGGGAACGTGCCGCCGAGATGGCGAACCATGATCTCATTGCTGCCCTGGCTGGGGATCTGCATGCTCGTCATATCGTGCATACGCGGCGCGCTACGATTCACCCCCGTACGCTCGATCAGGCATTGCCAGAGCAAGATTTCTTTATTCTCGATGCCGATGCCAGCCAGCTGCAGGTGCTGCGTGCGGTTTTGGATGGGCAAGATGGTGTGATTCAAGGACCGCCCGGCACCGGAAAAAGCCAAACGATTGCGAACCTGATTGCCGCACTGGCCGCGCAGGGCAAACGTGTGTTATTCGTGGCGGAAAAGCGCGCCGCGCTTGAGGTCGTGTACCGGCGGCTCCACAGCGCGGGATTAGGCCATCTCGCGCTCGATTTGCACGGAGCCGACATTTCACGGCGCGACATTATGCGGCGGTTTGCAGAAAGCTTAACGCTGGTTCGCAACTCCGCGATGGTCGATGCAACGGAACTGCATCAACGGTTTGCTGAGCGACGCGCCCGGCTCAATGGACACGTGTATCGTCTGCATAAAGCTCGTCAACCTTCAGGTCTCAGCTTTTTTGAACTCCAGGGTCGCTTACTCCGCTTGCCGGCTGGTCCACGCTCAGCCACACGCTGGCGAGGGAGTGCGCTCCAGCCGCTGAATGCAACCAATGCAGCTGCGATCCGCGATCTCTTGATTGAAGCTGGGAGCTTTGAGGGGCTCTTTCTGCGCAACGATCCATCGGTCTGGACCGGTGCCGTGCTGCTGAGTGGAGCCGACGTGCAACGGGCAATCGATCTGGTCGTGCGGATCGCGAACGAGCGCTGGCCGTCACTCAGTACAGCACTCGCTGAGATCGCCAGTGCGACAGGGCTGCGCGAACCGACGACGATCGATGATACGACTTCCCTGCTTGTCCTGCTCAACGACGTATCGGATACGCTGACCCACTACAGCGACGAAGTGTTTACGCAGGATCTCGCCGCGCTGCTGGAAGCATTTGCACCGGCGAGTAAAGGTGGCCTTGCCGCCGCGTGGGCCTGGTGTACCAGGCGTGCGTATCGGGATGCTCGGCGAGCCGTACGGGCGTTACGCAAAGAACCGGCTCCCACTGCGCAACTCTATACGGAAGTTGCGGCTGCACAGGACCAGTTGAATCGGTGGCGTACCCGTTCCGCAGCAACGGCATCTCCTTGCGCATTACCACATGCTGAAGCAGCGCAACGGAGCCTGGATGCCTTGGTTGCCGATGTGAGTGAGCTAGCCGGGCTTCCAAGACGACCTGAACTACGTGACTATAGCTTTACGAACCTTGTCTCGTTGATCGATGATCTGGGAAAGGATCTGGAGACGCCCTACCGTATTCCTCGGCTCCTGGAGATTGAGCGAAGTATTCAAAGCCGTAATGCTCAGGAGCTGGTTGATGAGCTACGCAGAATGAAGCCGCGTCCTGAGCACTGGCCACTCCTGTTTGACCATGCCTGGCTGACGTCGTGCCTGGATGCGGCGCGCGCAGAAGAAACAACGCTTGCCGGATTTTCTGGACGTGTCCATGATCAGTTTGTGGAGGAGTTCTGCCAGCTTGATCGCCAGCGGCTCGGTGTTGCGGCAAAGCGTGTGCATCGAACGCACGCCGAGCGCGCCGTGAAGATCATGAATACGTATCCAGAACAGGCAGCCTTAGTGCGACGCGAGGCGGAGAAGAAACGACGCCATCTCCCGTTGCGTAAACTGGTTGCCCAGGCCCCCGATGTGCTGACAGCTCTACGTCCATGCTGGATGGCGAGTCCGCTCTCTGTCAGCCAGCTGCTTGACGCAGGACAGACCTATTTTGACGTGGTCATCTTTGACGAAGCCAGTCAGGTGCTCCCGGAAGATGCCATTGCGGCGTTGCTGCGTGGCGCAAAGGTCGTGGTCGCCGGCGATAAGCACCAGTTGCCGCCGACCACGTTTTTTGCAGCTGGTGAAACCGAGGAAGAAGAAGCTGAGTACGCCGGGGCCAGCGAGGGATTTGAAAGTCTGTTAGATTTGATGGCCTCGTTCTTCGAGCCCTGGCCTTTGGAGTGGCATTACCGCAGCCGAGACGAGGCGCTCATTGCGTTTGCAAATTACCATATTTACAACAATGGCTTAGTCACGTTTCCCAGCCCCAGTGATACACCTGTTGTTTCTCATGTGCTTGTCCCTCACCGGAGCATACAAGCTGGCGATGACAGCAGTGATGAGGAAGTCCGGCGTGTTGTTGAGCTGGTCATCGACCACGCGCGTGCTCGCCCGCATGAAACATTGGGCGTGATTACCATGGGCATTCGTCATGCGCAGCGAATCGAAGCGGCGCTTGATGAGGCATTGCGCGTGCTCCCACAGCTCGATCCATTTTTTGAGCAGCAGCGCGATGAGCGGTTCTTTGTGAAGAATTTAGAGCGGGTGCAAGGCGATGAACGTGATGCGATTATTCTCTCGATTGGGTATGGCAAGGATCAATCAGGAAAGCTGCTCTATCGATTTGGCCCGCTCCTGATGCAGGGAGGTGAACGACGGCTCAATGTTGCGATCACCCGTGCCCGGCAGCGCATGACCGTTGTATCAGCGTTTGCCTACCAGGATATGGACCCGAACCGATCACGCACCCGTGGCGTTGAATTGCTCCGCCAGTATCTCCAGTACGTCAGCACCTCGGGCACGAAGATTGGCGATGCGAGTGCCCCAGATGTTGCGTTAAGTTCCTTCGAGTCCGACCTCTTTGATACATTGACCGCTCGTGGCGTACCGTTAGTTTCCCAGATTGGTGCCTCGCGTTACCGCATTGATTTCGCTGCGCAACACCCAACCCAGCCTGATCGCCTGGTATTGGCGCTTGAGTGTGACGGCCCAACGTATCAGGCCATTCCCACAGCCCGAGATCGGGATCGGCTCCGGCAAGCGCACCTGGAATCCCTTGATTGGAGGTATCTCCGCGTCTGGTCGATCGATTGGTTCATGCGCCGAGAAGAAGAGGTAGCACGCATCCTAAAAGCGTTCCAGGCTGCGGTACAGCAGGTGGATCAGCAGCATATAATGAGCGAGTCAGCAGCTCCTGCGCCTGCTCCGAATAGCGAAGCGGCTGCTCCGAATGCGGTCGTCACCACTAAAGATGCTCAATCTATGCCTGCTCCCAGCCGTGGACCGCGACCGAATATTGGATCGCGGGCTACGATTACCGATTACACCGAGGAAGAGCTAGTGGCCCTCGTGAAGTGGATTCAGTCGGATGGGCGGTTGCGGACGGACGACGAGGTTGCCGAAGAGATGGTTCAGGAACTAGGATTTCGCCGTCGAGGCCCGCGAATTATGAGTGCGATTCGCAAAGCCATTGCTCGTGCTCGTAGTGCCTAGTGGAACGCTGTTTGGTTTTGTACAGGGTGGCGGACGGCAAGCTCAGCAGACAGAACGGGCGTCGCCACCGACTCACGCGCCGTCTATATCGACCAGCTCCGGTGGACGGTACCGCGTCACGCCTGTTGCCGGTATGCCCAGCGCCATCCGCGCCATCATTAAATCTGGCGCGCCTAACCTGTTAGGCACTACCCATTTGAGGAATGCATCACGTCGCTGCGTTAAACTCTGTTACCCTCACTCTGAACACCTACGTGATTTCTAGCATTTGACAAATGGGGATCGATACCCTAGAGTATCATACGGCATTATGATTATCTTTGATTCTATTCCCTCTACCACCTCTACGATCGTTGATCTGCTCCGCTGGCGCGCAGCACAACAACCCGATAAACAAGCCTATACCTTTCTTATTGACGGCAACCAGATACCCGCATCGCTGACCTACTCCGCATTGGAGCGGAGAGCACAATCTGTCGCTGCGACATTGCAGCAAGCGGGAGCGCCTGAAACACGTGCGTTGTTGCTCTACCCACCTGGCCTAGAGTATCTCACCGCCTTTTTTAGCTGCCTGTATGCCGGAGTGGTAGCAGTCCCAGCTTACCTGCCGCGACTCAACAAATCGTTGCAACGGCTCGATTCGATCGCGGCAGACGCCCGGGCCACAATCGCATTAACGAGCCAGGATCTTCTCAAAGCTATCACGCCGCTGCTCACTCAGTACCCGCATCTGCAAGCGCTCCACTGGATCGCCACTGACTGCATCGCAGATCAGGCTAGCCACTGGAACGAGCCAGCTATCGACGCGACGAGCCTGGCATTTTTGCAATATACCTCCGGCTCAACCGGCACGCCTAAGGGCGTCATGCTGAGCCACGGAAATCTGCTGCATAACACAAGCCTGATTCAAAGGGGCTTTGACACATCACCCGATTCGCGCGGTGTCTTCTGGCTGCCGCTGTACCACGATATGGGCTTGATCGGCGGTATTCTGGAGACGCTCTACTGCGGCGGCACCACCACGCTGATGTCGCCGGTTGCGTTCCTGGAACAGCCGTTGCGCTGGCTCAAAACCATATCCGATACCAGAGCAACGATCAGTGGAGCGCCCAACTTCGCCTACGATCTGTGTGTCAGCAAAATCAGCCTGGAGCAGCGAGCAGAGCTGGATCTCAGTAGCTGGGAGCTGGCCTTTTGCGGCGCCGAGCCTATTCGCGCCGGCACGCTCGATCGCTTTACCGCCGCGTTTGCCCCACACGGTTTTCGTCGTACGGCCTTTTATCCTTGCTATGGCCTGGCCGAGGCCACGCTGCTGGTATCGGGCGCGACAAAGAGCGCCGCGCCGATTGTGCGAGCGTTTGCAGCCAAAGACCTGGATCAATATCGAGTTGTCGACGTCGCCGCAGATGATCCCGCAGCGCGCAGCTTGGTTAGCTCCGGGCAGTGCCTGCCGGATCAACAGATCGCGATCGTCGATCCGGCCACCGGCACACGTCGCGGGCAAGATCAGGTTGGCGAGGTATGGGTTGCAGGGCCGAGCGTTGCACAAGGCTACTGGCAACAGCCGGCACAGACCGCTGAAACCTTTGGCGCGCAGATACCCGGCGATCCGACCAGGTTTTTACGCACCGGAGACCTGGGCTTTCTGCGCGAGAACGAGCTGTTTATCGTCAGCCGGCTCAAAGATCTGATCATCATTCGCGGCCGCAACCTGTATCCAGCGGATCTTGAGCTGGCTGCCGAGCAAAGTCATGCGGCGCTGCGACCCGGCGCGGGCGCCGCATGTTCGGCTGCGATCAATGGCGAGGAACGGCTGATCCTTGTGTATGAGGTCGAGCGTCAGCAGCGCCATATCGACGTCGAGCAGGTTGCATCGGCTGTGCGGCGAGTGATTGCCGAAGAGTACGAAGTGCAAGTCTATGCGCTGGTGCTGATCCGGCCCGGCAGCATTCCCAAAACGTCGAGCGGTAAGATCCAGCGCTACGCCTGCCGAGATCAGTATCTCAGCGGCGACCTGAGAGTGATCAGCTCCAGTACACTTACGGACGATCACACGCAACGTCTGGAGCCGGCTTCGCGAGACGCTTCGCTCGACGTGGTGCTGCGCTCCGCCGACAGCGCCGAAGCCCAGCCGCAGCTCGTCGAACAGTATTTGCGTGAGCGTATCGCACAAGCGCTGCGGATGCCGGCCTCACAGCTCGATCCGACGCAACCGCTGAGCACATTCGGTATCGACTCGCTGATGGCGATCGAGCTACAGCATGAGCTTGAAACCAGGCTCGGCGTTGTGATCCCCATGGCGCGGCTGCTGGATACGACGCTTCAAGATCTTGTCGCGGATGTGCTGAACGACCGCGAGCCCATACCAGCAATTGCACCCGCCGCTGTCGCCGCTCCAGTTGCGAGCAGCTATCCACTCTCACACGGGCAGCAGGCATTGTGGTTCTTGCAGCAGCTGCGGCCGGAAAGCACGGCCTACAACATCACACGAGCACTACGAGTAGAGGGCGAGCTGGATCTGCCGGCGTTGCGCCAGGCATTCCAGCGCCTGGTCGATCGGCACGCTGTGTTACGCACCAGCTTCAGGGCTGCTCATGGCGCGCCCGTACAATCGATCCACGCCCGGCTTGACTTCGACCTTGGCTGGGAGGACGCGGCGCTGTGGAGCGAGACGCAGCTGGATGAGCGCCTGAATGCTGCCGCCGCACAGCCCTTCGATCTCGAACACGCGCCGCTGCTGCGTGCTATCGTCTACGCTCGCTCACGCGGCGAGCACATGTTGCTGGTGTCGATTCATCACAGCATCAGCGATTTCTGGTCGTTGGCGATCTTGCTGCATGAGCTGGGCCAGCTTTATACGGCGTTGAGCGCGAATACCGGGATCGAGCTGCCAACGCCGCAGTTGCACTACACCGATTATGTCGAGTGGCAAAACAGGTTACTGGAGAGCGCGGCAGGAGCGGAGCTTCGCTCGTACTGGATCGAGCAGCTGAGCGGTCAACTTCCGTCGCTCAATCTCCCCATCGATCATCCCCGGCCGGCTGCCCAGACCGAGCGCGGCGCGATCCTGCACTTCCGCGTTCCTGCCGAGGTGACTCTGGCGCTACGGCAGTTGAGCCGTGAGTCGCGCGCTACGTTGTATATAACGCTGGTCGCGGCATTTCAAGTACTGCTGTATCGCTACACAGGCCAGGACGATATTATCATCGGCTCACCCACGACCGGACGTACGCGGGCCGGGCTTCAAGAGCTGGTGGGCTATCTGGTTAATCCTGTGGTCCTGCGCAGTCGGCTGTCTGGCGCGCTCACCTTTGTGGAAGTGCTGTCTCGCGCGCGACAAACGGTTGTCGATGCATTCGTGCATCAGGAGTATCCATTCCCACTGCTGGCGCAAGAGCTACAGCCGGAGCGCGAGTTGGCGCAATCGCCGCTCTTGCAGGTCATGTTTGTTCTCCAGCATTTGCCGGTCTTGCACGCCGAGACGACCACAACGCCCGCAGAGCTGGCGGCGTTTGCGCTGATGGAAGCAGGCGCGCAGCTAAGACTCGGATCGTCGGCAGCTGAGCTGGTACCGCTGGCGCATCATGACGCGCAGTTCGATCTAACCTTACACATGGCCGAGCTAAGCGACGAGTTGCACGGCGCGTTTGAGTACAACGCCGATCTGCTTGATGCCACGACGATCGCACGTATGGCCGGGCATTTCCAATCGCTGCTCACACAGATCGTCGCGCGTCCTGCCGAGCGGATTGCGTATCTGCCGCTCCTGACCACGGATGAACAACAGGCCATCCTCCACGATTGGAACCAGTCTGCGGCGGACTATCCACGCGATGCCGCCGTGCACCAGATGATCGAAGCGCAGGCCGCACGTACGCCTGACGTTCCTGCGATCGTCTACGAGGGCGCGAGCCTGACGTATGCGGAGCTGAACGCGCGGGCCAATCAGCTGGCGCATCATCTCCGCGATCAGGGCGTGGGGCCGGATGTGCTGGTCGCGCTGATGGTCGAGCGCTCACTGGAGATGATCGTGGGCATGCTGGCGATCCTCAAAGCCGGCGGCGCGTATGTTCCGCTCGATCCCAGCTATCCCGCCGAGCGGCTTCAGTATATGCTTGGTCACAGCCGCACAC
>DASWTQ010000719.1:0-12482 GCA_036402055.1 Herpetosiphonaceae bacterium | reverse complement strand
TATTTACTGAATTCTGAGGCTATCTCATCAGTTGTTTCTGCAATAGAAGGTTTTCGTGATATTGCCATTACGTCCGAGGAAATAGAACAGTGGTTAGAATTGCACAGATGGGACAAAAGATATATTGGCAACGTCGATCCTTCGACGAAAGATATTACCCTATGGATAAAGACAGTTCACGGTGCTCGCATATTGGAAGATCTCTTCAAAGAACTGTCTGAGAATCGAATAAATTACGATAAGATCGCACATGGCGTACTCCTTACGACATGGATCATTGAACACACACCACTAGACTTAGAAGAAGTAGGCAAAATGCTTAAAAATATTTTATCTCAAGACAATACTATGTAAAAGATTTGTACGTCTCATACAACATAAGTACATATACATGTAACTACTTGCTCATAATTTATGACCACGACATATTTTGAACAATGCTAAACAATCAACTGTGAAACCAGCATCACTCCGCTCAACGATCATCCGCGTCGGGCTGCGCCTGCTGCTGCTCGGCTGCGCGGCGCTGCTCTTCGCGGGCAGCCTGTGGTGGGACAACGCCGCCAACCGGGGCGTGACTCCGCCGCCATCCACGCCGATCCCGTTCACCGACGTGCCGCGCGGCGGCATCAACGCCTATCTGCTGCACGCCGAGGTCATCTTCGACGCCGACGGCTCGGTGATCCCCGACAACAAAGTCAAGCGCACGTTTGAGATGATCGCCGCCGCCGGCATTCACTGGGTGCGCGTACAATTTCCCTGGGAAGACATCGAGATCTGCGGCAAGAACGATTTTCGCGACTGCCGTCACAACGGCGCGGACGCCTGGGCCAAGTACGACTACATCGTCCAGGAGGCGCAGCGCAACGGCCTTGAGCTGATCGTCAGGCTCGACAGCCCGCCCGACTGGTCCCGGGAGCGTTTCCGGGCCACGCCCGAGGTACAGGCAGCAGCGGCAGACGGCCGGCGCGTGACGGGGCCGCCAGACAAGTTGCAGGACTTCGCGGATTTCGCGGCGATCGTCGCCGGGCGCTACCGCGAGCAACTGCGCTTCTTCCAGATCTGGAACGAGCCGAATCTCCCGGGCGAGTGGAACTACCATCGCCAGGAGCCGGCCGAGCTGGTGGAGATGCTGCGGCTAACGCGCACGGCGATCAAGAATGTAAATCCCGAGGCCGTGATCCTGTTCCCGGCGCTCTCGCCTACCGACGGACGCGGCGATGGCGTGAACGATCTCGACTACTTGCAGGGCGTGTACGCCGCCGGTGGCCGCGAGCAGTTCGACATTATGTCGGCGCAGCTCTACGGCCTGGGCCAGCCGCCGACCGAGCATCGCTATGTGCGGCCGGGTGACTCGCCGCTGCGTCCGATCGAGACCAAGACCGACGTCGGGCGCGTGGTGCTGCTGCGCGAGATCATGGTGCGCAATGGCGACGCAAACAAGGCGATCTGGGTCAGCGAGCTAGGCTGGAACAGCGCGCCCAAGTCGATCGGGCCGGCCGCGCTGACCTGGGGCGAGCCGGTCTCCGAAGAGCTGAAGGGCGAGTATCTCGTGCAGGCGATGCAGCGTGCGCAGCAGGAGTGGCCCTGGATGGGGCCGATGTGCATCTGGATGTTTCGCTGGGGTGGCGAGCCGCCCAATCCCGGCGATCCGACACCGTTCTTTCAGCTGGTCGACTTCGACTTCAATCCGCTGCCGGCCTACAGCCGCATCCAAAACTATTTCAGCGATCCGCCGACAGAGCTGGCTCCCGTGCGGCCGAGTCTCCTGGCGACGGCGGCAACCGTGGGCAGCGCGGCGCTGCTGATCGCGGCGAGCGTGTGGCTCTTCCCGGCGCTGGCAGCCGTGCTGGCGATCGTCGAGGCGCGCAGCCGCAGCCGCCGCCAGAGCTTCCAGCGGCAAGTCTCAGGCACGCTGGGCCGCATCCCGATTCCCAACGATCGCGTGATGCTCGTGCTGCTGGGCCTGGCGCTGCTGCTGTTCTACTTTGGCTCGCCGCAGCTGCCGATCACCGCGCTGGGCGGGCTGATCTTCCTCCTGCTGGCGCTGATTCGACCTAAGCTAGCGCTGCTGTTTGTGCCTGCCAGCGTGCCGCTGTACCTGGCTCCCAAAGGCGTGTGGGACGCGCGCTTCGGCCTGTCGCGGCCGTCAGGCTATTTCATTCCCGCTCACGAGTTTGTGCTGCTGTGTGTGCTGGCGGGCACGGCGATCGTCGTGCTGCGCCTGGCACCCTGGCCTGGAATCCGTCACCGGCTGCGCAGCGCGCTGGCAGTCTCGTCGCCGCTGTGGCCGATCCTGCTGTTTGGTCTGCTCGGCACGCTGGGCGTGGTGGTGGCGGCGTCACGCGGCGCTGCGCTGCGTGAGTGGCGCTGGCTGATCGTCGAGCCGCTGCTCTTCTATGGCCTGGTGCGCTTCTCCATCCGCGAGGCTGTCGATCGCTGGCGGCTGATCTCCGCCTGGCTGATCACGGGCGCTGCCGTAGCGGCGATCGGGCTGTTGCAGCTGGGCGGTCTGGATCTGGCGGCGCTGCTGCCACAGGGCCAGTGCTTCAGCGAGCGGGTCGTGCTGGCCGAGGGCGGTCTGCGGCGCATCAGCTCGGTGTACTGCCATCCCAACAACCTGGCGCTGGCGCTCGATCGCGTGTGGCCGGTCTGGGCCGCACTGGCGCTGCTGGGCGTCACGCTGCGTGGTCGAGCGCTGCCACGACTGGATCGCAGGGCGTGGGTGCTGGGTGGCGGCGCGCTGCTGTGTCTGGCGGCGGTCGGCGCGACCTTCTCCAAAGGCGCGTTTCTGGGCGCGTTCGTGGCGCTGGTGCTGCTCGGGCTGTTGCTGCGGCGCAAAGGCCACGCGCTGGGCGTGCCGCTGCTGGGCATGGCGCTGCTCGGCGCGCTGGGCGTGCTGGTGCTCGGCGGCGTGCTCGGCATCGAGCGGCTCAATCCGCTGGGCGGCTCGTCCGGCGCGCGCGTCGAGCTGTGGACCTCGGCGCTGAACATGTGGCGCGATCATCCGCTGACCGGCGTCGGGCTGGATCAGTTCTACTACTACCGAACCTCGCCCGAGTTCGGCGATCGCTACATCGATCCGGCGGCGCGCACGACCAACGAGCAGTACGCCTCGCATCCGCACAATCTGATCCTGGATCTGCTGGTGCGGCTGGGACCCGTGGGCTTGATCGTCGTCGGCTGGCTCGTGCTACACTTCTTCTGGCGCAGCCGCCGCTTGATCCCACTGCCGGGCCGTGATGGCGCGCTGGCGCTCGGTCTGATCGCAGGCATGGCCGCAGCGCTGACGCATGGCCTGGTCGATAATTTTTACTTCGTGCCGGATCTGGCCTTTAGCTTCTGGCTGATGTTGGGCCTGGTCGATACGCTGGCGGCGGAGCGCGCCCCCGTTCAGGCCGACACACAAGCCGAGCGACTGGAAGCTGTGATCGCCCCTGATATGCCTTAGCACATCGCCGCGCCCGTCTCGGCGCGACATCAGAGGTAACACCTATGCGACGAATCGGCTCCTGCCTGGGTACGCTGTTCCGCTATGTGTTGGTGGCGCTGCTGATCGCGCTGTTTGTGACTCCGCCGCTGATCGTCGACGTTGGCGGCGTGGTCGCGCCTGGAGCGGTGGTCGCCAAACGCGAGGTGATCAGGAAGATCACTACTTCCTGGGAGCGTAACCTCTACGTCGACGTGCGCTACCGGCCACGCGACGCAACCGAGCCCGAGGTCATCCCGCTGGCCGTCGACGTGGACACGTATGATCGCTTCCGCGTAGGCGACGAGACCGAAGTGCGCTACACACCGCATCCGCTGCTGCGCCGGCTCAGCCCAATCGGCTTTACGCGACTCCAGGACCAATCGTCGCCGGCGGCGTTGGTGGCGCGATTTGGCAGCTCGGTATCAGTGTGGCTGGCTGGTGTCGTGCTGTGGTTCGTGCTGTGGTTCGTCTGGTCGAAGCTGCGCAGCCGCTTGCTGATGTGGGTTCTGGTGCTGTCCGGGATAGCCGGATTCTTTTCCTCGATCTCGGACTGGCCTGACCAGCCGCCGGGCGATCTGATCACAGGCAGCGCTACAGTCCAAAACATCCGCTACGTCGATGTCATTCTGGAAAGCCGGCGGCGTAGCGACACCGAGGCGATCCAGCCCTACAACATCGTCGAGCTGCGCTTCGTGCCGTCGGGACGCACCGATCCCGTGGTAGCAGTGGATATGATCGACGCGGAAAGCTTGCCCAACCTAGCGGAGGAGGCGACGGTTCCGATCCGCTACAGCGCGCAGAATCCACGCTGGGCGCAGATCGAAGGCGTCAGCCGCACCTTTTACTGGAAAAACCTGCTTTTTATCGTCGCGATCCTGCTGGGGCTGATCGGCATCCTTGCGATCTCATGGCTCTTCACCCGCCGCCGGCGACGGCGCCGCAGCAGCGGTCCATCGCTGCCGTGAGCACGCAAAAATCCCAGCGCAACCGCGCGAATGGTGTTACCATTCCCGGCCTATGATCGAGCACCCGCAGCAATAGAAAAGGCTTTATGTCAACGACACCACCCTCCACCGAACGCACGGCCCGCCAATCTCCATTCGTCGCGTTCCGGCACCACGATTTCCGGCTGCTCTGGTTCGGGCAGATCGTCTCGCAGGCGGGCAGCCAGATGACGATCGTCGCGATCAGCTGGCAGCTCTACGAGCTAACCAACAATCCGCTCTCGCTGGGCCTGATCGGCCTGTTTCGCATCATCCCGCTGCTGATCTTTTCGCTGGGCAGCGGTGTGCTGGCCGACGCCTTCGACCGTCGCAAGCTGATGCTGCTCAGCCAGGCGACCTCGATGATCATGGCGGCGATCCTGGCGGCGACGACGTACTTTGGCCTGGCCTCGGCCGCGCTGATCTACGCCGTGATTCTGCTCAGCTCGACCGCCAACACCTTCGATCTTCCGGCACGGCAGGCGCTGATCCCCAGCCTGGTGCCGCGTGAGCATCTGACCAACGCGCTGAGCCTGAACATTATCGGCTGGCAGATCGCGACGATTGTCGGCCCGACGATCGGCGGCCTGCTGCTGGCCTGGCGCGGCAACGCCGACGCGGTCTATGCGATCGATGCGATCTCCTTCGGCGCGGTGATCGTCTCGCTGCTGCTGATGCGCACGCGGCATATTGTCAGCGCCGAGAAGCGCAACATATCGCTGGGCGCGGCGCTGGAAGGGCTGCGCTTTGTGCGCGGCACGCCGATCCTGTTCTGGACGATGGCGCTGGACTTTATCGCGACGTTTTTTGCCGGCGCGATGACGCTGCTGCCGGTCTTTGCGCGCGATATTCTGCTGGTCGACGAGCGCGGCCTGGGCATTCTCTACGCGATGCCCTCGGTCGGCGCGGTGCTGACCGGTCTGCTGATGGCCTGGATCGGCAATGTGCGCCATCAAGGCCCGATCATTCTCTGGTCGGTGGCGGTTTATGGGCTGTGCACGGCGATCTTTGGCGTCTCGACCTCGTTTGTGCTTTCCTGCGTGATGCTGGCCGGCATCGGCGCGGCCGACACGATCAGCATGGTGATCCGCAACACACTGCGCCAGACGCTCACGCCCGACGAGCTGCGCGGGCGGATGGTCTCGGTCAATCAGCTCTTTTTTGCCGGCGGCCCGCAGCTTGGCGAGGTCGAGGCCGGCGTGGTCGCGCGCTTGCTGGGAGCGTCGGTCGCGGTCTGGACCGGCGGCGTGGCCTGTATTCTGGGCGTGCTGCTGATCGGCCTGGGCGTGCCTAGTCTGCGCCGCTATCACGATCCGCAGGGCTGATGGTATCATGAGCGCTGAATTGGGAGGAAGTGTATGACCAATAATGATCACGAGCAGCCAGCAGCCGATCCGCAGCCGGATGCGGCTCCAGACGCGCCGGCCGACGCGGAGCAGATCGGGTCGCTGGTCTTTGTGCCTAACCCGGAATATCCCTACCCGTTCAAGGTCGCCACGCCGCCGCGCTTCTGGATGGAAGAAACCACAGGCGCGCTCAACGACGCGGTCGATACCTACATGAACGGCGAGAAGATCACAGCCGAGCAGCTGGATCTGATCAAGCTGTACCTGCGCCAGTACATCGAGCGTGCGGTGCTGTCGAGCGACGCCAACAAAAAGCTGCTGCTCAGCAAGATCGACAAGCTGAAGACGACCGCCGACGTCGAGCGCTACGCCGATGAGATCTCGGAGTACGGCGCGGAAGTGTTTTAGCCTCCCGTCAACATCATACAAAAGGCAGGATTATGGACCGCGTTACCGAACCCGAGCTGATGGACGACGACGAGAACGCGCGGGCGTATGCCGGGATCGACTTTGGCGCGCCGCACCAGAACTTTATCACACTGTTCCAGCGCGCATTCGCGGAGCAGCAGATCGGCGGCTATGCGCTGGATCTCGGCTGCGGCCCCGGCGATATTACCCGGCGCTTTGCGCGCGCGTTTCCGCAGTGCGTCGTGCATGGCGTGGACGGCGCGCCGGCGATGCTGCGCTACGGGCACGAGATCACGGCTCAAGATCCCGAGACACGCGATCGAGTCGAGCTGTTTCTGGGTATGCTGCCCGGCGCAACACTGCCGCGCAGTCGCTACGATGTCGTGATCAGCAACAGTCTGCTGCATCACCTGCCCGATCCACAGGTGCTCTGGCAAGCCGTCCGGCAGTTCGCTGCGCCTGGGGCGCCGGTCTTTGTGATGGACCTGCGCCGGCCAGGCAGCCGCGACGAGGCGCAGGCGCTGGTCGAGCTGCACGCGGCGAGCGATCCCGAGGTGTTTAAGCTCGATTTCTACCACTCGCTGCTGGCCGCGTTCACGCCCGACGAGATCCGGGCTCAGCTGCGCGAGGCCGGGCTGGATCACTTCCAGGTCATGACCGAGACCGACCGGCATGTGGTGATCGCAGGCATGATGCGCTGATCGGCAGAAAGGAGGATCGACCATGCAGCCCGTGATCGACCGGCAAAGCTTGCAGGCGCTGTACCGCTACAACGCCCACGCCAACGCGCTGCTTCTCGACGCGCTGGTGCAGCTCGACGACGGCGAGTATAACGAGGTGCGCAGCCCCAACTACACCTCGATCCGCAAGCTGGCGACGCATAGCTTTATGGTTGAGCGCTTTTTTCTGGCGCAGTGCCAGGAGCATACCCCCGAGCCGATCGATCCGGCGACGGCTGAGGAGCTGCGCACGGCCTGGCTCGCGCTCAACCAGGCGATCGCGGACTATCTCGCCACCACGGGCGACGACGAGATCAACCGGCCGCGCGTGGTAACGCTGCGCCAGCATCCGTTTGAGTTTCCGGCCTGGCAGCTCCTGACGCAGGCGCTGATGCACTCGACGCATCATCGCGGCGAGCTGGCGCTGATGCTGGGCGCGATCGGGCACGGAATGCCGGAGCATGACATTATTCGGCATTTCTGGGAACAGACAGGCCAGCCCTGGCCGTAGGAATAACGCTCCAGGCAGCAGAGCAACCACCGCACGACGATATTGAATACCGCACCATCCGTTTGGTAGCCACAGCCCGCAGCGAGGTTTCCATGCCGATTATCCCGAACGCGCTGGAGCGCCTGATCTTCTTCGGGCTGAACGCCGGCCCAGGTCCATTGCTCGACGTCTTTGGCGGTGTCGCCTTCCGCACGGTGCTCGCCGGCGTCAACCTCGGCGTCTTCGATGCGCTGCACGCCGGGCCGCTGACCTCGGCGGATCTCGCGGCGCGTATCGGGGCGAACGCGCGTGGAACGGCGGTTTTGCTTGAAACATTGGCCGCGCTGGGGTACGTCACCAAACGGGGCCAGCGCTATGCCAACACGGCGATGACGCGCAAATGGCTGGTGCGCAGCTCGTCCTCCTCGATCGTCGAAGGCTATGTGTACTGGGGCAGCATTCTGCACGAGCTATGGGCGAATCTAGAAGAGTCGATTCGCACGGGAGCGCCGCCCACGCACCTCTATGAGTGGATCGAAACACAGCCCGACACCTCACGCGCCTTTCAGAAGTGGATGGTCGCGATCGCGCAGCTGAACGCCGACGAGATCATCGGCAAGCTCAAGCTGCCGCCGAGCGCCCGCCGCGTGGTAGACATCGGCGGCGGCCATGCGATGTATAGCGTTGCGCTGTGCCGGCGCTATCCGCAGATCACAAGCGTCGTGATCGACTCAGCGGAGGCGCTGACGGTGGCGGCAGAAACGGTATCCGCAGCCGGGCTGAGCGATCGCATCACGCTGCGCGCCGGCAATTTTCTTCAGGATGATCTCGGCGACAGCTACGATCTGGCGCTGCTGTTCAATATTGTGCATGGGCTTAACGCAGCGCAAAATGCGGCGCTCGTGCAGCGGGTCGCGGGCGCGCTCACGCCGGGCGGGCAGATCGCGATCGTGGAGCAACTGGCGGATAAGGCGCCCGGCCCGACGACGCGGGCGATCGGTCAGCTGCTCGGACTGAGCTACTTCCATCTGCTGGGAGGGCAAATTTACAGCTTTGACGAGGTGGCAGGCTGGCTGCGTAGCGCAGGCTTCATGCAGCCGCAGCGCAAAAACCTGCTCAAATCAAGCAGTGGTAGCCTCATTCTCGCGCAAAAAGACGCTGTAGCGAACCTGTGATATGCCGGTGAACACACTATCTCCACGTCTGGCTGCGATCGTCGAGGCGCTGCCGCTGCGGCCAGGGCTGCGGGTGCTGGAGATTGGCTGTGGCTCCGGGGCGGCAGCGCGCGTGATCGCCGCTCGGATTGGCGAGGGCCACGTCCTGGCGATCGATCGGTCAGCCAAAGCGATTCAGCAGGCAAGGAGCGCATCACAGGCCGAGATTGCGGCTGGACGATTGAGCGTACGTCAGGTGGCGGCTGAGGATCTCGCGCTTGAAGCCGGCGAAGCTCCGTATGATCTCGCATTCGCGGTACGCGTGGGCGCGCTGGATGGACGCCATCCCGAGCTGGAGCAGCGCGCTCTTCAGCGGATCGCAGCCGCTTTGACGCCCGATGGACGGCTGTTTATCGACGGTGGCGATCCGCTGCGGGAAATCCCGCTTGCGCAGCAGCAAGGCTGACATTGCCACGGGTGTCAACTGTATAAGCGATAAGGAGCTGTATGGTGCGTGCTCGTCGTTACGTCATAGCCGGCCTTTTGCTTGCCGTGCTGCTTTCTGGCTGCGCAACGCCGCCCGCCGATGTTCTCATGCCATCCGCGCCTGCACCGACCTCAACGTCACTACCCGTAACGCCGTCGTCCATCGCGACAGCACCAACGCCCACGACGCACAGGCCACGTCTGCTCCTCCCGTGGCTCGACAGGAGGCAACAGCTACAAGTATGACTGAACTTGTGGACGGAATACCCGTCCAGACCGTTACCCGCTCGTGGACCGCTCAAGAGCTTATGGCGCGCAAAACGCAGGCAGGCGCGGATGTGTGGGCTGATGGGGACGAGCTAACCTTTGTGTACGAGGGAGCGGCCGATGAGGTCCGTGTGTGCTGCGGTATCGAGCTGCCGATGCAGCGCGTCCCGGACAGCGATCTGTGGGTGCTGACTGTTCGCATCGAGGGCCTGGCACACGCCGTTATCAGCTATGCCTTCTTTGCCACGCAGAACGATCAGCTGATCGACGAGCGGCCTCACTTCACGACGTGGCGTGGATCGCAAGCACCGCAGCCCGTCGCGCGCGCCACGGTTCTCGCCGGACAGATTCAGCAGCATGCATTGGAGAGCGCCGCCCTTCAAGCAACACGCGATCTGACCGTGTACCTGCCGCCTGGCCACGATCCCGCTCACGCCGCGCCCGTGATCTATGTAGCCGATGGTCAATCTGTGCCTGACTTTGCCGCCGTGCTTGAGCCGCTGATCACGGCCGGCACAATCCCGCCGATTGTGCTGGTGGGTGTTCACTCGCCACCTGGCCCATTTCCCGATCCATCCCAGGATCTGCGCGCTCACGAATACCTGCCGGGCTACGATCCGGCACGATTCCAGGCTCACGAGCGCTTTTTTACCGAAGAAGTGCCGGCCTGGGCGGGGCGTGAGCTTGGCGTAGCAACCGACCCGGCACAGCGAGCCGTATTCGGCTACTCGAACGGCGGTGTGTTTGCGGCAATGATGGCTCTGCGCCACCCCGAGCGCTACGGGCACAGCCTGGCGTTCTCGCTCGGCGTGCCGCCAGGGCTGCCGCGCTCGACGACAGCACGCTTTTACCTGGTCGCGGGAACGTTAGAGCCTGGCTTTCATAGCCGAACGCAGGAGTTTGCCGGCGAGCTTGCCGACTACGGCGTTGATCACGTTTTTCGGGATCGCGTCAGCGGACATGATTCTGTCATGTGGCAAGAGGAATTTCCAAAGGCCGTTCAATGGGCGTTCGGGCAGAAATGAGGACCGCCTATGCATATTCGTCGCTACCAGCCCGGCGATAAAGCCGCCTGTCTTGAGGTGTGTAGCAGCAACGTACCGACCTTCTTTGCCGTCCATGAGCATACCGAGTTCGCCACGTTTCTCGACTCTTTGCCCGACGCCGGCCACTACCTGGTTGTCGAGACGGCGCAACGTGCTATCGTCGGCTGTGGTGGGTATTTTCTGAAGCCTGAGCGAATGATCGCGGGCTTGATGTGGGGTATGGTGCATCGCGCCTACCACGGGCAGGGGCTTGGGCGAGCCCTGCTGCTGGCGCGCCTCAGCGCGATTTGTGAAGAACAGCAGGCGCAGATCGTCGAGCTTGACACAAGCCAGCACAGCTATGGCTTTTTCGCGACGGTTGGGTTTCAGATCACGCGCATTCAGCACGACTACTACGCGCCAGGGCTCGATCGCTACGATATGCAGCTGCCGCTGAGCGAGCCGCGCCGCGCTGAGCTGAAACAGCTATTCGCACAAGTCCTGCTGCTCAAGTAAAATCAACGCTGCTTTTGGGCGATACCTCCGGTGATCTCGCCACCAGCAGCGTGATTCAATCGATCCAAAGAGGCCCGACATGACCCTGCGCATCGGCGAGAGACTGGCCCGGCAACTGGCATTTATCAACGAAGTCGAAAAACTTAAGCTCGTGTATCGTCGCAACAAAACTGTTGACCAGGCTCGCTACGAAAACAGCGCGGAACATTCGTGGCATATTGCACTCATGGCGCTCATCCTTGCCGAGCACGCGGACGCACCAAACATCGACCTTTTCAGAGTGCTGAAGATGCTGCTGATTCATGACCTGGTTGAAATTTATGCGGGCGATACCTGGCTTTATGATCTCCAGGGCACGCAGATTCAGGCAGAGAACGAGACGACCGCCGCGCGACGGCTATTTGAGCTGCTGCCTCAGGATCAAGCTGCTGAATTTCACCAGCTCTGGAACGAGTTTGTCGCCCGCGAGACTGCCGAAGCATCCTTTGCCGCTGCGATCGATGGTCTCCAGCCGTTGCTGAATCACCTGTTGTCAGGCACTCCCGACGATCAAGAGGATGTACCATCACGTGGTGATGTGCTGCGCCGTAAGCAATATATTGCGGCAAGCTCCAGCACACTCTGGGACATTACCCAAACAGTGATTGAGGAAAGCACCAAGCGGGGTCTCTACCGCAGCCAACCTCATGCCGATTAATCAATATATAATCTTGGAAGTTAACGCTATGATCAGCAAAGCTACCGCCGAGCACTACACCTGGGGCGATCACTGCGACGGCTGGCATCTGGTCAGGACGCCGGCGCTGAGCGTGATCCATGAGCGCATGCCGTCGGGAGCCGCCGAGACCCGGCACGCGCACAGCGCCGCGCGCCAGTTCTTCTTCGTACTGTCCGGCACGGCGACGCTGGAGGTCGCGGGGCGGGTCGAGGTGCTGGGGCCGCAGCAGGGCCTGGAGATCGCGCCGGGCGAGCCGCACCAGATGCGCAATGATTCCGACGCGCCGATCGAGTTTCTGGTGATCTCGCAGCCGCCCAGCCACGGCGATCGGGTGCTCGCGCCGCACGACAACACAGACTGAAGCGCTTGATGAGGCAGCTATGATCTTCCCAACGATTCGCGAGACCACGCCCGACGATGCCGCCCAGATCCAGGCGATCTACGCGCCAATCGTCAGCGCGACGATCATCTCGTTCGAGCTGGAGCCGCCCTCGGCTGACGAGATCCGGCGACGCATTCTGCACACGCAGCCGGCGCTGCCCTGGCTGGTCTGTGAGCGCGACGGCATCCTGGGCTACGCCTACGCCAGCCAGCACCGCAGCCGCGCCGCCTACCAGTGGTCCGTCGATGTGTCGGTGTATGTTCATGAGCAGGCCCGGCGTATGCATATCGGGCGGGCGCTCTACACCTCGCTCTTCAAGATTCTGGCGCTGCAAGGATTTTTCAACGCCTACGCCGGAATCGCCCTGCCCAACCCGGCCAGCGTCGGCATCCACGAGTCGCTGGGCTTCGTGCCGGTCGGCGTTTATCGCGGCGTGGGCTACAAGCTGGGCGCGTGGCACGACGTCGGCTGGTGGCAGCTGGCGCTTCAGCCGCGCACCGACGATCCCACGCCGCC